>JAKFXJ010000357.1 GCA_021731425.1 Limnohabitans sp.
GGGGTGCGCTTCAGGCTATCTGTTTTTGTGTACGATGTACTGGTTGTTCAAAGCCTTGACCGGCAAAGAAGGCATGGGTCAGGGCGACTTCAAGCTGCTGGCCGCTTTGGGGGCATGGCTGGGCTGGCCTGCGCTGCTGTCCTTGGTGCTGATCGCCTCTTTTTCCGGCGTGATCGGTGGGCTCTGGCTCAAGCTGCGGGGTCAATTGGCCGACAATGGTGAGCTGGCTTTCGGGCCCTTTTTGGTTTTGGCAGGTTTGTGGGTCATGGTCTTTGGCCCCCTGCCCTGGTTTTTGATCTGAATGTCCATGACACAACGCACTTGCGCATCGGCCTGACAGGCGGGATTGGCAGCGGCAAAAGCACCGTGGCGGGCTTTTTGGCGCGGCGCGGTGCCGCCATCATCGACGCCGATGCCATTTCTCGCAGCCTCACCGCCCCGGGCGGTCGGGCCATGGCGGCCATCGCTCGCACCTTTGGTGCCGCGATGATCGGCCCGGACGGCGCCATGGACCGCCAAGCCATGCGAGAGCGCGTCTTTCAAGAACCGCAAGCCAAACGCCAACTCGAACACATCATCCACCCCTTGGTTAGCCAGATCACGGCCGAGCAGGCGCAAGCGGCCGTGCAAGCGGGCCACCGAGTGCTGGTGTTCGATGTGCCCTTGCTGGTGGAGTCGGGTGAGCGGTGGCGCAAACAAGTCGACCGGGTGATCGTGGTGGACTGCGATATTCCGACCCAACAACAAAGGGTCATGGCCCGCAGTGGCCTGGCCGCCGGCGAAATAGAACGCATCATCCGGCTGCAAGCTTCTCGTGCCCAGCGCTTGGCTTGTGCCGATGTCGTTCTTGTCAATCAAGGTATCAGTTTTGATGAATTAGAGGCGCAAGTGCTTCAAGTGGCCGCTGACTTCGGGCTATGATCGGGGCACTGGAAAATGCCGCGTGATATTGTACGAATACCCATTTAACGAACGCATTCGCACCTATTTGCGACTGCAACAGCTGTTTTCACGCCTAGATCAACTGATCGGGCGTGATCAGGCCGTGGACCACCATTTCGCCCTGACTACCTTGTTTGAAATCTTGGAGGTGGGGGCCCGCTCCGAACTCAAGTCTGAAGTGCTCAAAGACTTGGAGCGACAAAAACAAATCTACAGTGCTTACCGCGGCAACCCGGCCATTTCTGAAAAAGCGCTGGACGGCCTGATTGCGCAACTCGATCATCTCTTTGAAGCCCTCAATCAGGTCTCTGGAAAAATGGGCCAAAGCCTTTCCGAGCACGATTTCCTGACGGCCCTCAAAAGTCGCATGGCCATTCCTGGTGGCACCTGCGAATTTGACCTGCCTGCGTACCACGCCTGGCAACACCAAGATGCGGCCAGTCGCGCCCAAGATTTGGTCCAGTGGACCCTGCCCTTGGCCCCTTGGGCGCAAGCCATTGGGCAGTTGCTGCAAATGCTGCGCGAATCAGGCTCCGGACAAAAAGTCATGGCCACAGCCGGTCAGCTTCAGCAAAACCTGCCCCAAGGGCGGACCTTTCAGCTGCTGCGCCTCAAAATCGACCCTGCCTTGAGCATCACCCCCGAGATCAGTTGCAACCGTTTGTTGGTGGTGATTCGCATGATGCGCCAGCACAGCGATGGCAAATTGGTGGCCACCACCGATGACGTGCCGTTTGAGATGACTTTGTGCGCATGAGCGAACCGAACCAGTCTCCAGATTTCTCGCCCCGCCAAGTGCGCTGCCCCGCCTGCGCAGGCACCAGCCTTTACAGCCCCAAAAATCCCTACCGTCCATTTTGCAGCGCCCGCTGCAAAGGCGTGGACTTGGGGGCCTGGGCCAGCGAAGAATTCAAACTGCCCGACGACACCCCACCCGACGAGCCCTTTGGCGATCCGCGTTTGCAGTAAAAAGCCCGGAACCCTTGCGGTTTCAAGCGTGAGTGGCGTCGGTGAACTGACGTTCTTGGGCCAGCCAAGTCAGGACGGGAATGGTGCCGGGCAGCACCGGCGTCACGGCCACCGGCAGCGACTGCCAAGCGTGTGATTGCGCTTCCCGCATTTGCAACTCGCCCTGCCAGTCCCACACCTTGCAAAAGTGCAGCCGCACCAAAGCGTGTGGGTAATCGACCATCTGGGTTTTCCAGATCTGCGCGGCCCCGATGGTGATGCCCAGCTCTTCTTGCAGTTCACGACGCAGCGCTTGCTCGACCGACTCACCCGCTTCGAGCTTGCCGCCCGGGAATTCCCAGTAGCCTGCGTAAACCTTGCCTTCGGGGCGCGAGGTCAGCAAAAACTGGCCATCGGACTGCAGCAACACACCCACCGCCACATCCACCACGGCACGCTCGGCCTGCCCTGCACTCAGGTCTTCGCGTGCGCGTTCGCCATCGGCGACCAACAGGCCTGCGCTCATGCGGAGCTCACGGTGAGGTGGGTTGGCGGCCCATCATGTCCCGCGCAAACTGGTAGGCCACACGACCACTGCGCGAACCGCGCTCCAAGGCCCAGAGCAGCGCGTCTGGGCGGGCGGCGGCGATTTGTGCGGGCGTCGCGCCCAGAGCGCTGAGCCACTGGCCCGCAATGGTCAGGTACTCGTCTTGCGAGAAGGGGTAGAAACTGATCCACAAGCCAAAGCGCTCGGACAGGGAGATTTTTTCTTCCACGCCTTCACCCGGGTGCACCTCGCCGTCGTCGGTGTGCTTGTAAGTGAGGTTCTCGCTCATGTACTCGGGCAGCAGGTGGCGGCGGTTGCTGGTGGCGTACACCAGCACATTGGGGGTCGAAGCCGCCACAGTGCCATCCAGAATCGACTTGAGCGCCTTGTAGCCCGGCTCACCGTCTTCAAAGCTCAAGTCGTCGCAATAGACCACAAATTTTTCATCGCGTCCCGCCACCACTTCGATGATGTCGGGCAGGTCGGTCAGGTCTTCTTTGTCAACTTCAATCAAGCGCAGGCCTTGGGGCGCATAGGTGTTCAGACACGCCTTGATGAGCGAGGACTTGCCTGTGCCGCGTGCACCGGTGAGCAGCACATTGTTGGCCGGGCGGCCGTGCACAAACTGCTCGGTGTTGCGCTGCAGCTTTTCCTTTTGGTCGTCGATTTCCTTGAGGTCATCGAGCGTCATGGCCGCCACATGGCGCACCGGCTCCAGCACACCGTGACCCGACGAGCGCTTGCGGTATCGCCAGGCAATGGCCTGCGTCCAGTCGGGGGCAGACAGGGGTTGGGGCAAGACCGACTCGATGCGGTCCACCAGCTGGCTGACTTTGGCCAGCAGTTGGTCCACGGCAGAAGATGCGGGGAGGTTCATGAACGGTAATCCGCGTTGATGGTGACGTAGTCATGGCTCAGGTCGCAGGTCCACACCGTGTCGCTGGCGGTGCCCCGGCCCAGACCCACACGCACGGTGATCTCGCTGCCCTTCATGACACGCTGACCGTCTTCTTCGCGGTACTCGGCACGGCGACCGCCTTGTGAGACCACATGCACATCGTCCAGGTGCAACTCGATCAGGCCCTGGTCTAAGTCTTCAATGCCCGCATAACCCACGGCGGCCAGGATGCGGCCCAAGTTGGGGTCGCTGGCAAAAAAAGCGGTTTTGACCAAGGGCGAATGCGCGATCGCGTAAGCCACCTGGCGGCACTCTTCGCCCGTGCGGCCACCTTCGACCTGCACCGTGATGAACTTGGTGGCACCCTCGCCATCGCGCACGATGGCGTGCGCCAACTGGCGGGCCACTTGCATCAAGCCCTTGAGCAGCGCTTGACCCTCGGCGCTGTCCAGCGAGGTGATGGGTGTGTTGCCCGCCTTGTGCGTGGCGATCAGCATGAAGGAGTCGTTGGTCGAGGTGTCACCATCGATGGTGATGCGGTTGAACGAACCATCGGCCAATTGTTTGGCCAGTGCAGGCAGCAAGCCTGGATCGACGCACGCGTCGGTGGTCACAAAGCCGAGCATGGTGGCCATATTGGGGCGGATCATGCCCGCGCCCTTGCTGATGCCGGTGATGCTGACCGTTTTACCGCCTACTTGCACCTGCACGCTGGCCGCTTTGGGCACGGTGTCGGTGGTCATGATGCCTTCGGCCGCTTTGGCCCAATGGGCCGACTGCGCATCGGCCAGCGCAGCAGGCAGACCCGCGACGATGCGGTCCACGGGCAGCGGCTCCATGATCACGCCGGTTGAAAACGGCAGCACCTGCTCGGGTGTGCATTGCAGCAAGCCCGCCAGCGCCTCGCAGGTCTGGCGTGCGTGCGCCAGACCCGGTGCACCCGTGCCCGCATTGGCGTTGCCGGTGTTGATGACCAGTGCCCGCACGGCGCTGCCTGCGCTCAAGTGCTCACGGCAGACCTGTACAGGCGCGGCGCAAAAACGGTTGCGTGTGAACACACCCGACACGCTGGCGCCTTCGTCCAACAAAAACACGGTGAGGTCTTTTCGGTTGGCTTTGCGCACACCCGCTTCGGCAATGCCGATGCGAACACCCGCAATCGGCTGAAGTTGGGCAGGGTCCAGTGGGGGCAGGTTCACAGGCATAAACATCCTTCAGAGAAATCAATGGGTATTCAGACGGTACAAGGACAAAACGGGCCGAAGCCCGTTTTGTCCGTTCGTCGCACTCAGGCGAGTTTGCCGTGGCATTGCTTGAACTTCTTGCCACTCCCGCAGGGGCAAGGTTCATTGCGTCCCACCGGACCAAAAGCCTGCTGCAAGCCCGCCAGATCGGCCGCCACGGTTTGAGGTTGTCCGGTTTCGTCAGGGGCGCTGTAAGTCAAATTGCTGATCTGCTCGGCCCGCTCTTCGATGGCTTGCGCAGCTTGCTGCATCTGGTCACCCGAATCGATGCGCACCATCATCAAGGTCTTGGTGACTTCGTTTTTGACGGCGTCCAGCAACTGGCCAAACAACTCAAAGGCTTCGCGCTTGTATTCTTGCTTGGGCTGCTTTTGTGCGTAGCCGCGCAGGTGAATGCCCTGGCGCAAATAGTCCAAGGCACTGAGGTGTTCACGCCAGTGGGTGTCGATACTCTGCAACAAGATCATGCGTTCAAAGGACACAAAATTCTCGGCGCCCACCTGCTCGAGCTTGGACTGGAATTGGGTGTGGGCTGCAGCCACCACCATCTCCAGCAGGTCTTCGTCGGTAATGGCACTCGATGCCTGCACCTTGCCTTGCAAGTCCAAGCCCATGCCCCACTCTTCGGACAGCACTTTTTCCAGACCTGGCAAGTCCCACTGCTCTTCCACCGATTCGACCGGTACAAACTGGCGCACCAGATCGGTGAAGCAGCCTTCGCGCAGCGCCGTGATCTGGGCGTGCATGTCCTGCGCGTCCAGAATGTCGTTGCGCTGCTGGTAAATCACCTTTCGCTGGTCGTTGGACACATCGTCGTATTCGAGCAGCTGCTTGCGGATGTCGAAGTTGCGGGCTTCGACCTTGCGCTGAGCGCTTTCGATGCTGCGTGTGACGATGCCCGCTTCGATAGCCTCACCCTCGGGCATCTTCAAACGGTCCATGATGGAGCGCACGCGGTCACCCGCAAAAATGCGCATCAAGGGATCGTCCAGGCTCAGGTAAAAGCGCGAAGAACCGGGGTCACCCTGGCGGCCCGAACGGCCACGCAGCTGGTTGTCGATGCGGCGCGACTCGTGGCGCTCGGTGGCGATGATGCGCAAGCCGCCCAAGGCCTTGACCTGCTCGTGCACCACTTTCCATTGCTCACGCAACTGGGTCACTTTGTCGTGAAGGGCCGCTTCAGACAGACTTTCATCGGCTTCGATGGCCTGCACGTCTTTTTCGATGTTGCCGCCCAGCACGATGTCGGTCCCGCGACCGGCCATGTTGGTGGCAATGGTGATCATGCCGGGGCGGCCGGCCTGGGCCACGATGTCCGCTTCGCGGGCATGCTGCTTGGCATTGAGCACCTGGTGCGGCAGCTTTTGCTGCGTCAGCAACTGGGCGATCAGCTCCGAGTTTTCAATCGAAGTGGTGCCCACCAACACGGGCTGACCACGCTCGTGGCATTCGCGGATGTCGGCAATCGCTGCGTTGTAACGCTCTTGCGACGTTTTGTAGACGCGGTCCAACTGGTCGTCGCGTTGGCTCTTGCGGTGCGGTGGAATGACCACGGTCTCCAGACCATAGATTTCCTGGAACTCATAAGCCTCGGTGTCGGCCGTTCCGGTCATGCCACCGATCTTGTTGTACAAGCGGAAATAGTTCTGGAAGGTGATGGAAGCCAAGGTCTGGTTTTCAGCCTGGATCTGCACGCCTTCTTTGGCTTCCACGGCTTGGTGCAAACCATCGCTCCAGCGGCGGCCTGTCATCAGGCGGCCAGTGAATTCGTCGACGATGACAATCTCGCCGTCCTGCACCACATAGTGCTGGTCACGGTGGTACAGGTGCTGCGCACGCAACGCGGCATTCAGGTGGTGCATCAAGGTGATGTTGGCCGGGTCGTACAGGCTCGCGCCCTCCGGGATCAGGCCCATTTGCGAGAGCACGCCTTCGGCTTTTTCATGGCCGTCTTCGGTCAAGAAGACCTGATGTGATTTTTCATCCACCGTGAAATCACCCGGGGTGATGATGCCCTCACCGGTGCGTGGATCGGCTTCGCCTTCTTGGCGGGTCAGCAGTGGCACCACCTGGTTCATGGCCAAGTAGGTGGCGGTGTGGTCTTCGGCTTGACCACTGATGATCAGGGGCGTGCGGGCCTCGTCGATCAGGATCGAGTCCACCTCATCGACGATGGCGTAGTTGAGGGGGCGCTGCACACGGTCATGGGCTTCATAGACCATGTTGTCGCGCAGGTAGTCAAAACCATATTCGTTGTTGGTGCCGTAGGTGATGTCGGCGTTGTAAGCAGCCTGCTTTTCTTCGCGTGGCAACTGGGGCAAGTTGATGCCCACCGTCAGACCCAGGAAGTTGTAGAGCTTGCCCATCCAGGTGGCGTCCCGGCTGGCGAGGTAATCGTTCACGGTCACCACATGCACACCTTTGCCCGCAATGGCATTCAGGTAGGCGGGCAGCGTGGACGTCAGGGTTTTGCCCTCACCCGTGCGCATCTCGGCGATCTTGCCGTTGTGCAAAGCAATGCCACCGGCCAACTGGACATCAAAGTGGCGCATCTTCATGACACGCTTAGAGCCCTCGCGCACCACAGCAAACGCCTCGGGCAGCAGCGCATCCAGACTCTCACCCGCCGCGGCGCGGTCACGGAAGTTTTGTGTTTTGGACTTCAGCTCATCGTCGCTCAGGCTTTCGAGTCCGGCCTCCAGGGCATTGATGCGCTCGACGGTTTTGCGGTAAGTTTTGAGCAGGCGGTCGTTTCGACTGCCGAAAATCTTGGTGAGGAATGGGATGGCCATGTCTATTAGATCCACCTTCAGCATCGGGGCTGAAAAAGAGACCGTCTATCCTGTCTGGTTAAAAGTTTCATGAATCCGGGCCCACAGGGCACACGGCCCCACCAACCCGACAGGCCGCCCATGGACAACCTGCATAACCGGATGATTTTAGCCGCTTGACCAGCCCATTTCTAAAGCCTTTTCGAGGCATGCGCCAGAGCGTTCTGGCTTGCCAGATAATGGGACTTAAAGACACGCCATGCAAAGACGCCACCAAGCCATTCCGCTTCAACAAGCCGCCCAGGAGTCTCCCACCTTCTCAGTCTTGATGGAACGGGTTCGCGAGTCGTCCGAGCGCCTGCAAGCCATTCGCAGCTTGCTGCCAGCCCCCTTGCGAGCGGGCATCCAGCCTGGCCCTATTGAAGATGGCGCTTGGTGTTTGCTGGTGAGCTCCAACGCCGTGGCCGCCAAACTGCGGCAATTGCTGCCCGCCCTGCAAGCCCACCTCAACAGCAAAGGCCTGGGCGTGACCTCTATCCGCATCAAGGTACAAAACCGCTGAGGCTGCCGCCTTTTTCAGTGGCTGATTTTTGACCAAAAAAAAGCCCTGACTTTTGCGAGTC
>JAKFXJ010000372.1 GCA_021731425.1 Limnohabitans sp.
TGTGTCGCCTTTTGAGGTCGAGTCCACCCTGGTGCAACACCCCGCCATTTTGGAAGCGGCCGTGATCGGCAAAGAAGACACCGATGGCCTGACCAAGACCAAGGCCTTCATCGTGCTCAAAGCCGGTCAGAGCCTGACGCAAGATGAAGTCAAAGCCTTTGTGAAAGAGCGCCTGGCCCCCTACAAATACCCGCGCTTCATCGAATTTGTAGCCGAGTTGCCTAAAACCGCCACCGGAAAAATTCAGCGCTTTCGCCTGCGTGACCTGGAAAAAGCCAGCTGAGCACCTCCCTCCGGGCAGTTCAAAAGGACACCATGCGGCCCCAAAGCGGCTTCAAGAGAGGTTCAACCCTGGAGGCTCAGCCACCCGCAGAGAAGCGTTCACTTCAGGGTCGGTTGAAGCCAGCACTTGCTCGATCTTGCCGATCAGCCACAAAGCCGCCGGCGACAACACCCGCCCTTGGGCATGGATGACCGATGTGGCCAGCGCCTGTGCAGCGGCGTACTGCACATGCGGCAAGGCAAGGCCTTGTGCAGCGGAAACAGCGCAGGGCAAAGCGCTGGCCATGGCCTCGTGCGTGGCAAACAAAACACTGTCACTGGACAGCATCACCGACTGCAACACCGCCACGCTGTCGCAGCTCAACCCCACAGGCAATTCTTCGTGGTGGGGCAATTCATAAATCTCCTGCAAGGCCAGTCTGGCCTGCAGCGGCAAGACCGGGCCAATGAGTTTGTAATGCCGCAAAGCCTGGCGCTGCGCCAAGGCATCCAAGGCCAGCAAAGGATGCGACTGGCGCACAAAAAAACCAAAGCGCTGGGGCGGCAAAGGGCGCACTTCAAAGTCGGCAGGCGGCGGCAAGCTGTGCGTCAGGGCCACCACAAAATCAAGCTCGTTGCGTTGCAACTTGCCCCGCAGCCGCTGCCAGTTGCCAATGTCCACATCCACCGTCAGGCCAGGTTTTTCTCGCACCTGCTCAATCAGCAATCGGGTCAAAAAAGCCTCGGCCGGAAACACCCCCACGCCGAAATTCACATGCCCCGAGTCCACCCCGACCAGTTGCTGCGCCTCGCGCTTGAGGCTTTCGGCATCGCCCAAAATTTGCAAGGCCCGGGGCAGGATGCGCTGCCCGGCGTCGGTCAAGCTCACCCCATCATGCGCCCTGTTGAGCAGCTGCAGGCCCAATGACTCTTCCAGCGTCTGGATGCTGCGCGTCAGGGCCGGCTGGGTCAGGTTCAGGCGCAAAGCCGCTTTGAGGAAGGATTTTTCTTCCGCGATGACGGCCAGATGTTCGAGTCTGCGCAGGTTCAGCATATAAAAATATTTTATGAAAATTCTATTTTTTTGCAATTGTTTTTATTGCCCACACGCTCTAAGCTGACCCCGGCGCCACCTCCAAGCAAGGTCGGTGTCACCGATAAAAACCACAGGAGACCTCCATGACAACACCTCTCAAGTCTTTCAATCTGCGCCAGCGACGGACCTGGACCCGCGCCCTGCTCGCCAGCCTTTGCATTGGGTAACTCTCGGGCCCGCTTTTGGCACAAGACACCGTCTGGCCCACACCCGGCAAACCCGTGCGCATCGTGGTGCCCAGCCCAGCTGGCGCAGGCACCGACGTGCTGGCCAGACTGCTGGCACGCAAGCTCACCGAAGACACCGGCGGCGTGTTCGTGGTCGACAACAAACCAGGCGCGGGCACCATCATCGGCGCTCAGGATGTGGCCAAATCGGCCAACGATGGCCACACCCTGCTCTACACCTTCGTTGTCACGCACACCCAAAACCCTCACCTCTACAGCAAGCTGCCCTACGACGCTTTCAAGGACTTCACGCCCGTGGTCCAGGTTGCCCGGTCGGCCACTGTGCTCGTGGTCAAAAAAGACTCGCCTTTCAACTCTGTGCAAGACCTGGTGAGCTACGCACGCAAGAACCCCGGCAAGCTCAACTTCGCCAGCTACAGCCAGGGCTCCACCTCGCACCTGAATGCCGAGTTGCTGATGATGCAAACCAAAACCCAAATGGTGCACATCCCCTTCAAAGGCACACCGGATGCCACACGGGCACTGATGGCAGGCGATGTGCAGTTTTACTTTGATGGCACGGCCACGGCGGTGCAAGGAGCCAATGCCGGCCGCTTCAAGCTTCTGGGCACGGCCACAGAAAAGCGCATGCAAGTGCTGCCCGACTTGCCCACCATGACCGAACAAGGCGTCGAGGGCATTGACATCGTGGGCTGGCAAGGCCTGTTTGCACCCGGCAACACCGCCGCGCCTTTGGCCAAAAAAATATCGGATGCAGTCAACAAGGCTTTGCGCACAACGGATGTCAACCAAATGATCACCACCCAAGGCAACGAGGTCAGTGGAGCGGGGCCTGACGAATTCGCCCGGATCGTGAAAAGCGACCATGAACGCTGGGGCAACGTGATCAAACGCCTGAACCTCAAACTCGACTGACCCCTTGACCCACAGGAAAACACACCATGCACGATCTCGTGATTCGCGGCGGCAGCCTCATTGATGGCACCGGCGCCCCCGCCCAAGCGGGCGACATTGCCATCGACCAGGGCGTCATCAGCCAGGTGGGCGGCAAAGCAGGCCCTGCCCGCCGCACAATCGACGCCCAAGGCGCCCTCGTCACCCCCGGCTGGATCGACATCCACACCCACTACGACGGCCAGGCCACCTGGGACCCCTACCTCTCCCCGTCCACGTCACACGGCGTGACCAGCGTCGTCATGGGCAACTGCGGCATGGGCTTTGCCCCGGTCAAGCCCGACAAACGCGACTGGCTGATTTCGGTCATGGAAGGCGTGGAAGACATCCCCGGCGCCGTGCTGTCCGAAGGCATCCAGTGGGATTGGGAAAGCTTTCCCGAATACATGGACGCGCTGGCGCGCCGCCCCAAGGCCCTGGACATCGCCACGCAAATCCCCCACTCGGCCGTTCGAGCCTATGTGATGGGCGAGCGCGGCATCCAGCACGACGAAACCACGCCCGACGATCTGTTCGAGATGTGCGCCATTGTTCGCGAAGCCCTGAAGGCCGGGGCTTATGGTTTTTCTACCTCGCGCACCTTTTTACACAAATACGACCAGCGCAAATACCCGCCAGGCACTTTTGCCACCGGCGAAGAAATTTCCACCCTCGGCCAAGTGCTGGGCGAAGTGGGTCACGGCGTGTTCCAAATGACGTCCAACCACATCTCGATGCACCACGAAATTCCGTGGATGCGCAACCTGGCCCTCAAAAACAAGCTGCCCGTGCTGTTCAACCTGCAGCAAACCGACCCGGCCCCGGACCTGTGGAAAGACATTCTGGGCACCCTCAAGGAAGCCCATGCGCAAAACATCCCCCTGTATGGCGGCGTTTGCGGACGCCCCATTGGCCTGCTGTTTTCTTGGCTCAGCAGCTTGCACCCCTTCATCGTGAGCCCGGCTTTCCTGGAGATCGCCAAGCTGCCTTGGCCTGAGCGTATCGCCCGGCTGCGCCAGCCCGAGGTGCGCGAAGCCATTTTGACCGGCGAACGCCTGCGCACCGATGAGCGCATGCGCACCATGTTTGGCAACTTCCACAAAATCTACCGCTTGGCCGACAACCCGGACTACGAGCCCGAAGCCAGTGAAAGCGTGCAAGCCATGATGCAGGCCCAGGGCCGCAGCGGCCTCGAAATCGTCTATGACCTGATGATGGAACGCGATGGCATGGCCATGCTGTATTACCCGAGCTTCAACTACTCTTACGGCAATCTGGACCACCTGCATGAATGGCTGCAGAACGATGTGACCGTGAACAGCCTGTCAGACGGTGGCGCGCACTGCAACTACATCTGCGACGTGAGCATGCCCACCTTCATGCTCACCCACTGGAGCCGTTCGCGCACAAGGGGCGGAACCTTCAGCGTGGAGGCCATGGTCAAGCGCCAAACGCAGGACACGGCACGCCTCTACGGCATGCACGACCGGGGCACGCTGCAAGTGGGCAAGAAGGCCGACATCAACATCATCGACTACGACAAGTTGCGTCTGTATGCCCCCGAGATGGTGTACGACCTGCCCGCGGGCGGACGCCGCCTGACCCAGCGCTGCGATGGCTACATCGCCACCCTGGTCGCGGGCGAAGCGATTTTTGAACACCAGCAAGCCACAGGCGCATTGCCTGGCCGACTCTTGCGGGCCGGCCAAAAGGGCTGACACCTTCAGGCGTCCACCCTTCCCCCAGCGTTGGCTTGCGCTGGGGGGTGGGTCTGATCAGTTCGGTGCGTCGCCCTCAGCAGCGTGGGCCACATTCAACACCCGCTCAATTTCCTTTTGCAAGGCCGCTTGTGACATGGGCTTGGACACATAGCCGTCCGCCCCCGCCCCCAGGAAACGCTCACGGTCGCCAGTCATGGCGTGGGCTGTGACCATGAGGACGCGGGTTCTTTGGCCTTGCTCAGACTCCCGCTCACGCAACAATTTGAGGGCCGTGATGCCATCCATGACCGGCATCATCACGTCCATCAGGACCACATCAAAACGGTCTTTCTCCAACACATCGAGAGCCTGCAAACCATCGCAGGCGGAGACATAGCGGTAACCCATGCGCTGCAACATGATCTCGGCCAGCTTGCGGTTGATGTCGTGGTCCTCCACAAGCAACACCGAAATCGGTTTTTGGTACACCGGGCTCAAACTCAGGTCGGAGGCCTGGCCAGATGCGGCGCTTTGGTCGTCGGCATCCAAACTGGCTTTTTCGACTGGCAAAGTCACTGTGAAGCAAGCGCCCAGATCGGGCTGTCCATTTGCGCTGATTTCACCGCCCATCAAATGGACCAGTCGGCGGGTGATGGCCAGGCCCAGGCCCGTGCCCCCGAACGAACGTGTGACCGAACCATCGCCCTGGGTGAAGGGACTGAACAGGGCCGCCGTGCGTGAGGGATCAAAACCAATGCCGGTGTCTGTGATGCTGATGCGCAGTACACAGTGGTCAGCGTCTTGACCGGGTACGGCTTGCACAGCCACGGTGACCGCGCCCACTTCGGTGAACTTGATGGCGTTGCCAACCAAATTGGTCAAGACCTGACGCATGCGCACCGGGTCCATCCAGGCCCATTCGGGCACCGCCGATGCGATGTCCACCTGCAAATCGATGTCCTTGACACGGGCCAGTTGCTCCAGCGATCGGCTGGTGTCCCGGATCAATTGAGCCGGGCTGACCTTGAGCAACTCCAGCTCCAGCGCCTGGGCTTCGATTTTCGAAAAATCCAGGATCTGGTTGATGATGTGGAGCAGGTGGTTGGCCGAGTCCCGTGCCAGCGTCAGGTATTCCTTTTGTGCCGCCTTGTCCTGGGTGTCCATGGCCAGCTCGGTCATGCCCACAATGCCGTTCATGGGCGTGCGAATTTCATGGCTCATATTGGCCAGGAATTCACCACGCATGCGGTTGTCCTGTTCGGCCTTCTCCTTGGCCTCAATGAGCATCCGTTGGGCGTTTTCGATGGCCGTGAAGTCCTGCATCACCCCCACAAAATGCACCTCATCGTCCACCCGCATCTCGCTGATGGTCAAGCGCAGCGAGAACAACTGGCCATCCTTGCGTCGACCATGGAGCACACGCGGCTGGTTGATGATCTTCTTTTCACCTGTGCGTTGGTAGGTCAGCATGTAATCGTCATGTCGCTGCCCATCTTTGGGGCCCATCAGCCTGTCCACTTTCTGGCCAATGAGCTCCTCGGGGGTGTAGCCAAAAATGGCTTGTGTGGCGGCATTGCACTGGACGATCAGGCCATGGGCGTCGGCCACCACAATGGCCTCGGGTACCGATTTAAAAATGCTTTGCAGCTTGCTTTCACTCAGGCGCATTTGCCGATCTATTTGCTTGCGCTCGTTGATTTCTTCGCTCAGCTGCTCGATCGCGGCACGCCGCTCGGTGGACAATTTGCGCGATGTGAGCAGCGCCTCGCGGAATCGCCGCACCGTCAACCACACCAAGAGCAGGCCCAAAAAGAGCAAGGCCAAAAGGACCACAAAGGTGCGGTTGAGGATGCCCGTGCTGGTGATCTGCCACTGCGAGACCGGCAACACCACCTCCAATGCGCCGCGCACATCTCCGGTTTTCCAATCGGTTCGAGGTGAGCTGGGGTAACTGTTGTGACAGGCCACGCAGCGCAGCGTCATGCGGTCGGCCTGGGCGTAACGCAGAACCCGCTCACCGTTGAGCACCTCTTCCCGCACAAAAGGCACGTCCGGTTTTTCTTTCAGGTGATGCAGCGCCTGGCGTTGGAAGTCATCGAGCTGGCGCTCTTGCACTCGCCATGGGAAAGGCTTTTCGCTGTAGAGCCTCACTTGGGTTCCGCCGTCGACCTTGGACAGGTAATGCCCCAAATCCAGCGTCAATGTGGCGGGCAAAGGCAGGGCATTCTTGCGATTTTTATAGTCGTGCGTGACGTGCACACCCGCCTCCATGGCGCGGGGCACGATCTCATCGGTGTAGAAATTGCGAAATTGCGTCAGGCTCACCGCATGGGCTTGCGCACTTTCGGTGGCGTATTGCCGGACCATCCGCTCGCTGGCCTGATAGGTATAGAGCACAACCCACAGGCAAACGCCCACCAAAAGCAGACCCAGCCACCACAAGGGCCAGCGCTGAAGCGTTTGACGGATCCATAAGATAGGTAAAAGGAAGTGTTTCAAATGACGCCTTTGATACTAGGCGAATGATAACAACGAATACCTATAACCTCTATACCGCAAACACCCCAAAAAACTCAGAGGGCACGGCCCACCCAGCCGATGGCCGGGCAGGCCGTCTTGAGGCTCAGGTGTCTTTGCTGACCTTGATGGTCGGGAACTTGCTCGAGAAATCTTTGGCCTTGGCCGCGATCTTGACCGCGACCTGGCGGGCCACGGCCTTGTAGATCTGGGCCACTTCGCCATCGGGGTCGTAGACCACGGTGGGCTTGCCGCTGTCGGCCTGCAGGCGGATTTGCATGTCCAGGGGCAAAGCACCCAGGTAATCCATACCGTACTCAGCCGCCATTTTCTTGCCGCCATCGGCGCCAAAAATGTGTTCGACATGGCCGCAGTTCGTACAAACATGGACCGCCATGTTTTCGACCAGGCCCAAAATCGGCACGCCGACTTTTTCGAACATCTTCACGCCTTTTTTAGCGTCCAAAAGGGCGATGTCCTGAGGGGTGGTGACGATGACCGCACCCGTCATGGGCACGCGCTGGCTGAGCGTCAACTGGATGTCGCCCGTGCCGGGCGGCATGTCCACAATCAAGTAATCCAGTTCTTTCCAGTTGGTCTGGCGCAGCAGCTGCTCCAGGGCCTGGGTGGCCATGGGGCCGCGCCAGATCATGGCCTCGTCGGGGTTGACCAGAAAACCGATGGACATGACTTGCACGCCATAGTTTTCCATAGGCTCCATGGTCTGGCCGTCCTCGCTCTCGGGGCGGCCTTCGATGCCCATCATCATGGGCTGGCTGGGGCCGTAAATGTCGGCGTCCAGCAGGCCCACCTTGGCACCTTCGGCGGCCAGCGCCAGCGCCAGGTTGACGGCGGTGGTGCTTTTGCCCACGCCGCCTTTGCCTGAGGCCACAGCCACGATGTTTTTGACCTGCGGCAGCAGGGCCACACCGCGCTGGGCTGCATGGGCGGTGATTTTGCTGGTCACGTTGGCCGACACGTTGGACACGCCAGCCACGCCCTTGGCGGCGGCGATCAAAGCCTGCCGAATACCGGGAATCTGGCTTTTGGCCGGGTAGCCCAATTCCACGTCAAAAGAGACATCGCCGCCTTCGACTTGCAGGTTCTTGAGGGTTTTGGTCGAAACGAAATCTTTGCCCGTGTTCGGATTAATGATGGCTTGCAGAGCCTGGAGGAGTTGTTCGGTGGTCGCCATGGTCACTTTCTAGAATGGGGCGAAGTTTACCGACAAGACAGCCTGCACACCCTAAAATCACCGATTCCCCCTACAAACTGT
>JAKFXJ010000119.1 GCA_021731425.1 Limnohabitans sp.
GGTGCTGCGCATGATTGGCGACCCGGTGGCGCGTTACCGCGAAGACCCGGTGCGCATCATCCGTGCCGTGCGATTTGCCGCCAAGCTCAGCCCACTGGGCTTCAAGCTCGAAGCCAAAACCGCCAAGCCCCTGACGCAGTCGGCCATCTTGTTGGCCGATGTGCCGCAAAGCCGTTTGTTTGACGAGATGCTCAAGCTGCTGCAGACCGGTCATGCACTGGCCTCGATTGCCCAGTTGAAAAATTTGGGCTTGGCCACTGGCATTTACCCCTTGCTCGATGTGGTGGTGGAGCGGGCCGACAGCGCTTTTGTACAAGTCGCCCTGGCCGACACCGACCGCCGCGTGGGCGAGGGCAAGCCTGTGGCCCCCAGCTTTTTGCTGGCCTGTGTGTTGTGGGCCGATGTGCGCGAAGGCTGGGCCAAACGCCTGGCCCGCAAAGAGCACCCGCACCCGGCTTTGCAGGACGCGATCGACGAGGTGTTTGACGCCCGCATTGGCGATGTGTCTGGGCGCGGCAAACTGGCCGCTGACATGCGCGAGATCTGGATCATGCAGCCGCGCTTTGAAAAGCGTGTGGGCAGCACACCGTTTGGCCTGGTCGAGCAGCCACGCTTTCGTGCAGGCTTCGACTTTTTGCGCCTGCGTGCCGACATCGCCGAAGTCGACGAACGCTTGGCCGACTGGTGGCAGGAGTTCAGCATGGCCAGCGATGCTGAGCGCGAAGACCTGGTGCAAGCGGCCAAGGCCGAGCAGCAGGCCACGCAAGCGGCCAAACCACGCGTGCGCCGAGCCCCTCGGCCCGAAGGTGCACCCGCGCCAGCCGAGAGCCGCCCCGCAGCAGAGGCTGATACCAGCGAGGAGGGTGCGGCCAAAAAACGCCACCGTCGCCGCCGCAAGCCCGGCGCTGCTGGTGATCAGGCGGGCGACGGCGGCAGTGCCGCTTGAACCTGTGATCTGAACAACGAGGGTTGATCTTGCGAGACCCAGTCACCGCCTATGTGGCCTTGGGGGCCAATTTGGGCGATGCCCGTGCAGCTGTGCTGCAGGCCTTTGAAGCTTTGGCCAGTTGGCCCGAAATTCAAGTCACAGGCCGCTCCGCGCTCTACCGAACAGCGCCCCACGAAGCCCAGGGGCCTGACTTCGTCAACGCGGTAGCCCGCATCGAAACGCGTTTGTCCGCCCCCGATGTGCTGGACGTTTTGCAAGCCATCGAACGCCGTGCAGGCCGTTTGCGCCCTTACCTGAATGCACCGCGCAGCCTGGACTTGGACCTGCTGTTTTATGGCGATGCCTGCATGCACAGCCCCCGGCTGACGCTGCCCCACCCGCGCTGGCGCGAGCGGGCTTTTGTGCTGCACCCCTTGGCCGAGGTTTGGCCGCAGCGTGTGGGCCCTGAAGACCTTGCCCGCGTGGCGGATCAGGCCATCGAGCGCTTGCCCCAGGAGTTGCCATGACTTTTCTCAACAGCTTGCCGGTGTCCCTTCAGACCCTCTTGCTCTTGCTGGCCAGCAACGTCTTCATGACCTTTGCCTGGTATGGGCACCTGCGCAACATGGCCACAGCCCCCTGGTATGCCGCGGCCTTGGTGAGTTGGGGCATTGCCTTGTTTGAATACCTGTTGCAGGTGCCTGCTAACCGCATTGGTTACACACAGTTCAGTGTGGCGCAGCTCAAGATCATGCAGGAGGTCATTACCTTGACGGTGTTTGTACCCTTTGCCATTTTTTACCTCAAGGAGCCGTTCAAGCTGGACTACCTGTGGGCTGCCTTGTGCATGGTTGGAGCGGTTTACTTTATTTTTAGAAGCCCTTGATTTGTCTCTGCACAATTCCTGAATTTCGTACGGTTAAACTCGTCGTTGTCACGCCGTTGTCACATTTGACCTTGTACCGTTATCAGGAGTTTTTCCATGCTGTTTGGCAAATTGCTGCCCAAAGAAGGCAACTTCTTCGAACTTTTCAACCAACACGCAGACCGCATTGTCGACGCGGCACGGGCCTTCTCCAACTTGGTGGCCAATTACAACGATGTGCACCTGCGTGAAAAATACAACCGCGATGTGGACAACGCCGAGCACGCGGCTGACCGTGTGACCCAGGAAGTGAACCGCCTGATCCACACCACCTTCATCACCCCGATAGACCGTGAGCAAATCCACGCCCTCATCAACCTGATGGACGACGTGGCCGATCTGATCCAAGACTCGGCCGAAACCATGGCGCTGTATGACGTGCGGCACATGACGGAAGAAATAACCCGTCTGACCGATTTGTCGGTCAAGTGTTGTGAGCGCGTGCAGGACGCAGTCAAATTACTGGCCAAAATTGGCGAACCCTCTGTAGCTGAAGCCGCCTTGAAGACTTGCGAAGAGATTGACCGCCTGGAGTCCGATGCGGACCGCGTGATGCGCAGCGCCATGAGCAAGTTGTTCCGTGATGAGCCCGATGTGCGCGAGCTCATCAAGCTCAAGGCCATTTACGAATTGCTGGAGACCATCACTGACAAATGTGAAGACGTGGCCAACCAGATCGAGGGCATCGTCCTCGAAAACTCCTGATCCGAAGCGGGGATCCTGAACATGGAAACCGTACAAGCCGCCTTGTGGGTGGTGATCTTGCTGGTCGCCCTGGCGCTCATTTTTGACTTCATGAACGGCTTCCACGATGCCGCCAACTCGATCGCGACCGTGGTGTCCACGGGTGTGCTCAAGCCGGGGCAGGCCGTGGTTTTTGCCGCCTTCTTCAACTTCATCGCCATTTTTGTCTTTCATCTGAGTGTGGCCGCCACGGTGGGTAAAGGCATCGTGCAGCCCGGCGTGGTGGATACCCATGTGGTGTTTGGTGCCCTGGTGGGGGCCATCACCTGGAACGTCATCACCTGGTACTACGGCATCCCCAGCAGTTCCTCGCATGCCTTGATCGGCGGCATTGTGGGTGCCGTGATCGCCAAGGCCGGGGCAGGGGCCCTGATCTCGACGGGCATCATGAAAACGGTGGCCTTTATTTTTGTATCACCCTTGCTCGGCTTTTTGCTGGGTTCCTTGATGATGGTGGCCGTGGCACATGTTTTCAGACGGTCTAGACCCTCGAAAGTGGACAAATGGTTCCGCCGTTTGCAGTTGGTCTCGGCGGGAGCCTATAGCTTGGGGCATGGCGGCAACGATGCGCAAAAAACAATCGGCATCATCTGGTTGCTCTTGATCGCCACAGGCTATGCCACCACGGCCGATGCCTCGCCGCCGGGCTGGGTCATTGTCAGCTGTTACCTGGCCATTGGTTTGGGCACCATGTTTGGCGGCTGGCGCATAGTCAAGACCATGGGCCAGAAAATCACCAAGCTCAAACCGGTGGGCGGATTTTGTGCCGAAACGGGTGGTGCCATGACCTTGTTCCTGGCCACCACACTGGGTATTCCTGTGTCGACCACCCACACCATCACCGGGGCCATTGTGGGCGTGGGCTCCACCCAGCGGGCCAGCGCCGTGCGCTGGGGTGTGGCAGGCAACATTGTGTGGGCCTGGGTTCTGACCATTCCGGCCAGCGCCTTTGTGGCGGCTATCGCCTACTGGCTCAGTTTCCGAATCTTCGACTGATGACGTCATCCGCCGGTTGAATCCGAAGACATTGCGTGACCCTGTGAATGCCGTCCGACCGCCAACGTTGGACGGCATTTTTCATTGGCTGATCAAGCGAGCAGCTTCAATCTGGTACTCGAAATAACGCTGGAAGCTGAAGACCAGACTCGACATCATCACCGTGGTACCGAACAACAAGGCGATGACTGTGCCGATGATGGTGCCCCATTGCGTGCGGCCTGCCGGGCTCAAGGCGTCTGCTGTGGGGTTGAAGCGGGCGTTCCATTTTTCGATGGGCGTCAGGCCAAAAATGATGGCATTCAGGGCGCATCCAGCGATGGTGAAGCCGAGCAAAGGAATCAGCATCCAACTGAGCGTGTCGTCTTGGCCGAATTGCTGCACACGCTCCAAGCCATAAAAACCGAGCGCTGTAGGGATGGGCAGCAGCCAGCCCACCATGTCAGTGAACCCGTACAAATAGAAACGGTGCAGCCCCAATGGGCCTGTCCAGAAAGCCAGCCAGGTCGCAAGTGTTTTGTTTTTCATGATCCGATTATTGCGGAGCCGTGCTGTCGCCTGCGCCCAAAGGCTTTTCCATCATCACGACATCGAGCCAGCGGTCGAATTTCCAGCCGCAGGACTTGAGCACGCCGACGTGGCTGAAACCCACGGCGGTGTGAACACCAATCGAGCCTGCATTGGCCGAGTCACCGATGACGGCCAGAAATTTGCGCACGCCCGCGCGTTCGGCCTGGGTGCACAACTCGGCCAGCAGGGCGCGGCCCATGCCCTTGCGGTGGACGACTGGTGCCATATAAATGGAGTCTTCTGCTGAAAAGCGATAGGCGGGCCGGGGCTTGAACCAGTTGCAATAGGCAAAACCGATCACGCGGCCGTCATCTTCGACCACGAGGTAAGGCAGACCTTTGGACAGCACATCGGCGCGGCGGCTGGCCATGTCGGCCTCAGAGGGCGGGTCGATCTCAAAAGTGCCTGTGCCGGTCAGGACATGGTGGCGGTAAATGGCGGTGATGGCGGTGACATCTTCGTCGCGGCTGGGGCGGATCAGAGGCAAGGCAAGGCTCCCGTTGTATAATGGTGGGCTTTTCAGTGTGTCACTGGCCGGGTGGCCAGTTGCGTGTCTCAAACGCTGAAGGATACCGGGCATCTGGGCAATTGTTCCCAAGAAGCCCAACCACCCAAGGATAAATCATGGTTGTTATTCGTTTGAACCGCGGCGGCTCTAAAGCACGTCCTTTCTTCAACATCGTCGTTGCTGACAAGCGCGTGCGTCGCGATGGTCGCTTCCTCGAGCGCATCGGTTTCTACAACCCCACAGCCAAAGGTGGCGAAGAAGGTCTGCGCATCGCTCAAGACCGTCTGACCTACTGGAAGAGCGTGGGCGCCCAAGCTTCTCCCACCGTGGAACGTTTGATCCGTCAAGCCGGCAAAGCCGCTGCCTGATTGGTCCGAACCGGTCATGCGTCCGCCTTTGGAAACAGCCGCACTGCCGGCTGACGCCATCGAAATCGGGCGCATCACCGATGCCTGGGGCATCAAAGGCTGGTTCAAGGTCTTGCCCCACAGCGCCTCGCCCGAGGCGCTTTTTTCTGCCAAAAGCTGGTTTTTGTTGCCGCCCGATCGGCCCATGAAACCCCAGCGCGGCCAAGAGGCTTCAGCCTCTGCACAGCAGGCCTGGCGAGAACCTTTGCTGCTCAACATCCTCGAAGTCAAAGACCATTCCGACACCGTGGTGGCGCGTGCACAAGGCATTGACGACCGCAACGCGTCTGAATCCTTGCGCGGCGGCCGAATTTTTGTGCCGCGTTCCAGCTTCCCGGCTGCCGCCGATGGCGAGTATTACTGGGTTGACTTGTTGGGCTTGCAAGTTGTCAACCGAGAAGGTGTGGATCTGGGCCAGGTGCGTGACCTCATGTCCACTGGACCGCAAACCGTGCTGGTCATTGAAGCCGAAGCCGAAGCTGAAGGCGGTAAACCTGTCGAGCGAATGATCCCGTTTGTGGCGGCCTTCATCGACGGCGTTGACTTGCCCGCCAAGCGCATCACGGTCGACTGGCAGCCCGACTACTGAGCCTTCCCGGCCGTGGAGGGCCATCCCCATGCGCTTTGACATCATCACCATGTTTCCCGAGCTGTTTGCGCCGCTGTTGACCAGTGGCATCACGCGCCGAGCCTACGAAAGCGGTTTGGTCGATGTGCGTTTGTGGAATCCACGCGACCACGCCGAAGGCAATTACCGCCGGGTGGACGACCGCTCTTTTGGCGGCGGCCCCGGCATGGTCATGCTGGCCGAGCCCTTGTTCAAATGCCTCACGGCCATTCGGGCTGAGCGCCAGGAAACGGCTCCAGCACCTTTGGTGCTGTTTTCACCCATTGGTCAAACAATGAACCACGGCTCCGTTGAGCAATGGTCGGCCAGTGCGGGCGCCGTGCTGCTGTGCGGGCGCTACGAAGGTGTGGACCAGCGCTTCATCGACCAGTATGTGGACCAGCAAATCAGTTTGGGCGACTTTGTGCTGTCGGGCGGCGAAATCGCCGCCATGGCCTTGCTCGACGCGGTGGCCCGTTTGCAACCCGGTGTCTTGAACGACGAAGGTAGCCACCAGCTCGACAGCTTCAATCCTGCGCTCGATGGTTTGTTGGACAGCCCGCACTACACCCGCCCCGAAGTTTGGCAAGGCCATGCGGTACCGCCCGAATTGATGTCGGGCCACCATGCGCACATCGAGCGTTGGCGGCGTGAGCAAAGTCTGCGTTTGACAGCTTTGCACCGCCCTGAGTTGCTCGAGCAAGCCCGCCAGGCCGGTCGGCTCAACCGCCAGGACGAGGCCTTTTTGAAGCAGGCCAAGGACAGCTTGCCGATACAGCATCATGCCCTGTCTGCGAAAAAGCTATAATCAGGGGCTTTTCGATCCTCTACCCGCCGCGATCTGGTTCAGTCATGTGAATGCATGGCCCTTACAACACAGAACGCCCCTTGTGTAGCGAGGCATGATCGGACGGAGTTCAAAAAATGAATTTGATTCAAACTCTTGAGCAGGAAGAAATTGCCCGTCTGGGTAAAGTGATTCCTGAATTTGCCCCCGGCGACACCGTGATCGTCAGCGTCAACGTGGTGGAAGGCGCGCGTAAGCGTGTCCAGGCCTACGAAGGTGTTGTGATCGCCAAGCGTAACCGTGGCCTGAACAGCGGCTTCACTGTGCGCAAGATCTCCAGCGGCGAAGGCGTGGAACGTACGTTCCAAACCTACAGCCCCGTGATCGCCAGCATCGAAGTCAAGCGTCGTGGTGATGTTCGCCGCGCCAAGCTGTACTACCTGCGTGACCGCAGCGGCAAGTCGGCACGTATCAAAGAAAAGTTGCCACAGCGCAAAGCAGCTCCTGCTGCCAAAGCGTAAAGCCTTTTCGGCCATACGAAAAAACCGCCCGGGTTTGCGCCCAGGGCGGTTTTTTTATGGGCGATTCACAACGCGTGTGCCACCTGTCCAACCATGAAAAAAGGCCTTGCCGGTGAGGGCAAGACCTTGGGGGATGTTGAAGTCCTGGGACTGACCCAGGAAATTCATCAACCGCGCGTGATTTTCAGCACGCGTGTGCCGCCGCGCTTGGCTGGGCCTTCGCCCGCACCGTGGGGTTTGAAGTTGCCAGCACCAAACTGCTTGGGGCCGCGGGCTAACTTGTCACCGGCCGCACCACGTGGCGCAGGGCGGGCAGCGTTGCGGTTGTCGCCGCCACGGTCTTCCCATCGGCCGCCTTGACGTGGACCGTCCTGGCGAGCGTCTTGGCGTGGGACAGGGCGGCTGTCGCCTTTGTCCCAAGGGTGGGCAGGTGCGCCGCGCTGTTCAAAGCGGTCACCACCGCGGTGGTCACCACGGGGGGCATCAAAACGGCCACCTTCTTTGCGCTGGTCGAAGCGGGGTTCGCTGCGCTGCTCAAAGCGGGGCTGCTCGTCTCGGAAGTTGCCACGCGGGGCGCGGTTGTCAAAACCACCACCGTTGTCGCGGTCACGGTTGCCACCGAAGTCACGGCCACCTGCGGCGGGACGACCACCACGGAAACCACCGCCTGCGTTGGCGTAATTGCGCTCGCCGCCAAAGCGGTCACCGCCACGGCCCATAGGCTTGCGGGCTTCGGGCATGCGCACTTTGGGCTCGAGGCCTGGAATCACTTCGGCCTTAAAAGGCTGGCGTGTGTAGGACTCGATATCACCGATTTTGCGGCGGTCACGGATCTCGGCAAAAGTCACGGCCAGGCCATCGCGGCCAGCGCGGCCTGTGCGGCCAATGCGGTGGGTGTAGTCCTCGGCCTTCATCGGCAAGCCGAAGTTGAAGACGTGGGTGATGGTG
>JAKFXJ010000219.1 GCA_021731425.1 Limnohabitans sp.
TTGATGGCTTGATCGTGGAATTTGTGCGGGCGCAAAACGCCCAGGTGATCGTGCGCGGCCTGCGCTCGGTGACCGATTACGACTACGAAACCCAGATGTCCGGCATGAACCGCCACCTGGCCCCTGAAGTGGACACCGTGTTTTTGCACACCAGCGCCCATGTGCAGCACATCAGCAGCACCTTAGTGCGCGAAATCGCCAAGCTCGGTGGTGATGTCTCGGGCTTGGTGTCTGCGCCGGTGCTCAACGCCTTGCAGGGCAAGGTCGCGACGAAGCATTGAAGCCCAGGTCCCGTAGGGACACAAAAAAGGCCTCAGCGCCAAGCCATCAAAGCTCTGCGCCTTCAACGAGAAAGCGCACCCGCTTTTGGCCTTGCCACTCGTCGGCGTCCAGCCGGTAAGCCAGCTTGACGCGTGCGGGCAAAGGTTCGGTGCGGCCAAACCAGATGCCCTCGACCGGCTGGCCTTGGTGCTTCATCTTGAGTGACAGGTGTTTTTCGCCCACCAAGCGTTGCGACACGATCTCGATCTCTTCGCAAAACACGGGGGGTGCAAAGCCTTGGCCCCAGACCTCGTGGTGCAGCATCTCCACCAAATCCACCCGGCGGTACTCGGCGGGCAGCGGCCCATCGGTTTCCAGACGGCGTTGCAGCGTGGCGGCGTCCAGCCATTCCAGGGCCACCTGGTTCAGCGTTTCTTCAAACACATCCAAGTGCTCTTCCGCAATCGTGCAGCCCGCCGCCATGGCGTGGCCGCCAAAGCGCAACAGCACACCCGGGGCGCGTTTGGCCACCAAGTCGAGCGCGTCGCGCAAATGAAAGCCCGCAATCGAGCGGCCTGAGCCCTTGAGTTCGTGCTCCTTGCCCGGCGCACTGCTGGCCGCGAACACAAAAGTGGGGCGGTGCAATTTGTCCTTGATGCGCGAGGCCACGATGCCCACCACGCCTTCGTGAAAATCCGGGTCGAACACACAAATGGCGGGTGGTGGTTCGTCGCCTTCGTCAAACAGCGACTCGGCCATGTCCATCGCCATCTCGCGCATATCACCCTCGATCACGCGGCGTTCGCGGTTGATCGCGTCCAGCTGCCGCGCCAGCTCGTCGGCGCGGCCTGTGTCGTCGGTCAGCAGGCACTCGATGCCCAGTGTCATGTCGGCCAGGCGGCCCGCGGCATTGATGCGTGGGCCCAGTGCAAAGCCAAAGTCAAAAGTGGTGGCTTTGGTGGTTTCGCGGCTGGCGGCACGCATGAGCGCTGCCATGCCGGGCGGCATGGCCCCGGCCCGCACGCGGCGCAGGCCTTGCGCCACAAGGCGGCGGTTGTTGGGGTCGAGCTTGACCACATCGGCCACCGTGCCCAAAGCCACCAGCGGCAGCAGCGCGTCCAAGCGCGGTTGGTTGTTCGCGTCAAACACGCCGCGCTGGCGCAACTCTGCCCGCAGGGCCAGCAGCACATAAAACATCACACCCACACCCGCGATGGATTTGCTGGTGAAGCCGCAGCCGGGCTGGTTGGGGTTGACGATGACCTCGGCGCTGGGCAACTCACTCCCGGGCAAATGGTGGTCGGTGACCAGCACCTGCAGGCCCAGCGCTTGTGCGGTCTGCACACCCGCCACGCTCGCAATCCCGTTGTCCACGGTGATCAGCACATCCGCGCCTTGCGCGTGCACCCGCTCGGCAATGGGTGGGGTCAAGCCGTAGCCGTCGACCACGCGGTCGGGCACCAGGTAGCTCACGTTGTGTGCACCCAACATGCGCAATCCGCGCACGCCCACGGCACAAGCGGTCGCGCCGTCGCAATCGTAATCGGCCACGATGCACAGGCGCTTGTTTTGCGCCATGGCATCGGCCAGCAGCTTGGCCGCTTCTTGCGTGCCCAACATGCCCGCCG
The DNA here is from genome assembly GCA_021731425.1 of Limnohabitans sp. Taxonomy (GTDB): domain Bacteria; phylum Pseudomonadota; class Gammaproteobacteria; order Burkholderiales; family Burkholderiaceae_C; genus Limnohabitans_A. The sequence goes on from JAKFXJ010000219.1 coordinate 1,890, forward strand.
GGGGCAGCAGCAGGTTCAGCGCGTCATCAAGTTCGTCTTTGGATAACACGCCACGCGCCGCGTACAGGCGGGCCAGCAGGGGGTGGACGCCCGCTTGTTCCAGCGCCCAGGCGCTGCGGGGGGGCACATCTCGGGTGAGCAAATTCATGGCGTGATTCAGGGATGTTCAGGAGGTGATGAGGGCTTGCAAGGCCGCTGCTGGAGAAGGTTGTTTGAACAGTCGCCGGATGCGCTGGTGCCAGGCGGCTGGTGCGGCGGTGTAGGTGTGGGCCGCGTGTTCGCTGCACAGGCTGAGTTGGCCTTGGCCAGTGGCTTTGACGTGTTGCAGCAGCTCGGCCACGGCCGTGGCATCGAGCTGCTGCCAGGCTTGCCGCCAAGCTTGCACATCGCCATGCAAAGCACTGGACCGCAGGGCGTCCGGCACGGTCACCGCCCCGGTCATGGGTGAGGCAGCGGCAGGCAGCGTGCCCGCACCGTGCAGCCAAAAGGCGTTCACCGTGTGCTGCCTGCGGGCGTCGCGGGCGTCGTTCACCGGGTGGTTGTAGAGCAGCATCTGCATCTCGCTTTGAAGGCGCTGCAATGGCCGGGCGGCGGGGTGCTGGGGCATCCAGTCTTTCACGTTCTGGCCAATCACCCGATCGAGCGAGGCTGTGGGCAGGTCGGTCAGCAGCGCCCCTTGGGCGTGCCAAAGCAAAGCGCTGTGCCAGGTCACTTGCAGGCCGTCTTCTTGCAAAAAGGGCTGCATGGCTTGCAGCAGTTGCCGCGATTCATCGTCGCTCAAGCGCAAATGCGCGGGGTCGGCCATCACCACCTGGTCCATGCCGATCTGCCAGTGGCAGGGCGTCATCCAGGCCTGGGGCACGGCGCTGGGTTGGCCTTGTTGCGCCTGGTGCCACGCAGCCCAGGGCAAGGTGGGGGCGTCCATTGGCCAGCCCAGGGCTTGGGCTTGCAGGCGTTCGTGGGGCAGGTGCAGTGCTGTGGGGCCAGCGTCTTGCAGCACCTGCTGGCGCTGCAGCAGGCTCAGCATGGCTTGCAAATGGGGCAGCTGCCAACCGGCCCAGACCTCGGGGCCGGTGAGGGCGTGGCTGGCCGCATAGGGAATGATCAGGTGCATGGGCGGTGATTGTGGCAGCAGCCGGGGTCGCACTGCACAATACGGGCCTATGTCTTTTTTCAAAAACATCCCCTACGAGCTGGTGCTGGGCTGGCGCTACACCCGCGCAGGCCGTGCCACCCGGCGCAACGGCTTCATTTCCTTCATTTCGGGGGTGTCCATGATGGGCATTGGCCTGGGGGTGGCGGCGCTCATCATCGTGTTGAGTGTGATGAACGGTTTTCAAAAAGAGGTGCGCGACCGCATGCTGGGTGTGGTGTCGCACATCGAGGTTTATGCGGTGGACGCCGCCGCGGTGGCCGATATGCCGGGTTTGCTGAGCCGACTGAAAGCGCACCCTCAGGTGTTGGGCGCGGCTCCCTTCATCACCGCGCAGGCCTTGCTGGCGAGGGGCGAGGACATGAAGGGTGTGCTGGTGCGTGGCATCGACCCGGCGCTGGAGCCCGAAGTCAGCGATTTGTCGAACGAGACCCAAGCCGGGGTGCTGCAGCGTCTGCAGCCGGGCGAATTCAGCCTGGTGCTGGGCCGTGACCTGGCCAACAACCTGGGTTTGCAGTCCGGTGACCCCGTCACGCTGGTGTCGCCATCTGGCCAGGTGACCCCCGCGGGTGTGGTGCCACGCATGAAGCAAATGGGCGTGGTGGGCACCTTCTCGTCGGGGCATTACGAATACGACTCGGCGCTGGCGCTGATGCATGTGGAGGACGCCGCCCGCATGTTCCGGCTGGAAGGCCCGAGCGGTGTGCGCCTGAAGTTGCGCGACCAGCACCAGGCGCGTGAGGTGGCCCGCGACCTGCAGCTGGATTTGGGGCCGCAGTTTTTTGTACGCGACTGGACGCAGCAGAACAAAACCTGGTTTGCTGCCGTGCAGGTCGAAAAAACCATGATGTTCATCATCCTCACGCTCATCGTGGCGGTGGCGGCTTTCAATCTGGTCAGCACCCTGGTGATGACGGTGACCGACAAACGCGCCGACATCGCGATCTTGCGAACGCTGGGCGCCAGCCCACGCAGCATCATGGGCATTTTTGTGGTGCAGGGCGCCACGGTGGGGGTGATCGGCACCATGAGTGGTTTGGTGTTTGGGCTGCTGGTGGCTTTCAACATTGACGTGATCGTGCCTGCGCTCGAGACCTTGTTCAACGCCAGCTTTTTGCCGCGCGACATTTACCTGATCAGCCGCATGCCCAGCGAGCCGCTGGCCAGCGACATCCTGCCCGTGGCCATCATTTCTTTGGTCTTGGCTTTTGTGGCCACCCTCTACCCCAGCTGGCGTGCCAGCCAGGTCAACCCGGCGGAGGCCTTGCGCTATGAATGACACGAAAAACCCTGTGGTGCTGCAGGCCCAGGGCCTGACCAAGCGCTTTTCCGAAGGTCGTCTGGATGTGACGGTGCTGCAAGGCGTGGACCTGGCCGTGCACGCGGGCGAGACACTCGCCATCGTGGGCGCGTCGGGCTCGGGCAAAAGTACCTTGCTGCATTTGCTGGGCGGCCTGGACGCCCCCAGCCAAGGCTCGGTGCAATTGAAGGGCCAGTTCCTGACGGCCCTGAGTGCGGCCGAGCAAGGCCAGTGGCGCAATCGCTACTTGGGTTTTGTTTACCAGTTCCACCATTTGCTGCCCGAATTCAGCGCCCTGGACAACGTGGCCATGCCGCTGTGGATTCGCCGTCAAGACCGCGCCGAAGCCGCAGCCGTGGCCACGGGTTGGTTGCAGCGCGTGGGCTTGGGCGAGCGCCTGCACCACCGGCCATCGGAGTTGTCGGGCGGCGAGCGCCAGCGTGTGGCGCTTGCCCGCGCCTTGGTCAACGACCCGGCCTGTGTATTGGCCGACGAGCCCACGGGCAACCTGGACCGCGAAACGGCCGACGGCGTGTTTGCGCTGATGCTGCAACTGGCCCGTGAGCGCGGCACCGCTTTTGTGGTGGTCACGCACGACCAAGCCTTGGCAGCGCGTTGCGACCGTCAATTGCATTTGGTCAAGGGCGTATTGCAAGCGCCGGTTTGACGCGCCATGTGGATCGACACGCACTGCCACCTGGACGCGTCCGAGTTTGATGCCGACCGCGATGCGGTGCGCGAAGCCGCCCGCCAGGCAGGTGTGACGCACTGCGTGATCCCTGCGGTCCACGCCGCCCATTGGCCCCAAGTCGCGCAGCTGGCCGAGCAGCATGGCGACGCTTACGCCTTGGGTATTCACCCTTTGTTTGTGCCCCAAGCCCAAGAAGCGGACCTGCTGGCGCTGGACCTCGCATTGACCGAGCATCGTGCTGACCCACGCCTCGTTGCCGTGGGTGAGATCGGGCTGGACTTTTTTGTGCCCGAGCTGTGCACGCCCCACATGCGCGATCGGCAATGGTGGTTTTACACCGCGCAACTCAAGCTGGCCCAAAAGCATGGCCTGCCCGTGATCTTGCATGTGCGCCGCTCGGCCGACCTCCTGCTCAAAGGCTTGCGCCAGTGCCGCGTTACCTCAGGCATTGCGCACGCCTTCAATGGCAGCACCCAGCAAGCGCAGGCCTTTGTGGACATGGGTTTTGCGCTGGGATTTGGCGGCACCTTGACCTATGAGCGCTCATTGCAGCTGCGCCGCCTGGCCTGCGAGCTGCCCCTGAGTGCCTTGGTGCTGGAGACCGACGCGCCCGACATCCCGCCGCAGTGGCTCTACCAAACCGCCGAGCAGCGGGCGCAGGGCGCAAAGCAGGGCCGCAACAGTCCAGCCGAGCTGCCGCGCATCGCACAGGTCTTGGCTGAACTCAGGGGTGTGTTGCTCACCGATTTGGCAGCTGCCTCCAGCGCCAACGCCTGCCGTGTTCTGCCCCAGCTGGCCGCTCTGTACCATCACGCCCCATGACTCGAAAAAATCCTCTGCCGCCAGCCTCGAACTGCCCGAAGTTAACTTCTCCGAAGACGGTGAGATCCGTTACCTGCACTTGGGCACCGAGTGGATTCAGGGCTCGATGTTTCTGGACCGGCCTTTTGACATCGAGCTGGAGTATGTGCAGCGCATGTTCGGCTGGTTGCTGTTTTTCCCGCACGACGAAGTCAAAGGCGCTCACGCCATGCAGCTGGGGCTGGGCGCGGGCACCATCACCAAGTTTTGCTACAAAAAACTCAAGATGACCTGCACGGCTGTGGAGCTCAACCCTGGTGTGCTGCACGCTTGCCGCGGCTGGTTCCGCTTGCCGCCTGACGACGAGCGCTTGCGCGTGGTGCTGGCCGATGCGTCTTTGGAAATCCAAAAGGACGAATGGCGTGGCACGGTGGATGCACTGCAGGTCGACTTGTACGACGAAGAAGCCGCTGCTCCGGTGCTGGACACGCCCGACTTTTACCGACACTGCCGCGAGCTGCTGACCCCACAAGGCTGCATGACGGTGAACCTGTTTGGCCGCTCATCGAGTTATGCCGAGAGTGTGGAAAAAATTTGCGCCGCCTTTGGTGAGGACGCGGTCTGGGCCTTCAAGCCCACACGCGAGGGCAATGCCATCGTGCTGGCGCAGCGCACCGCCAGTAGGCCATCGCGCGATGCGCTGCTGCAAGCGGCCAATGCCATCGAAGAGAAATGGGGTCTGGCTGCACCGAAATGGCTCAAGGTGTTCAAGCCCGTGACCTTGTGAATGTGTAGGCGTGAAGTGGGCACCCAGTGGTGCACGCATCAGGGTTAACCATACCTTCGTCGCGCCGGGGACATAGGTGTAACCCACATCCATCAAGTCGTCAGTTTCACGCAGAATCAGTCCAACTCAATACAGAGGAGATATCGCGTGAACATCAAGAGTCAAAAAGACTTTTTCTCAGGGCTGTTTTACCTGGCGGCGGGTGGTGCTTTTGCCATTGGTGCTACCAACTACAACGTGGGCACAGGTGCTCGAATGGGGCCGGGCTACTTCCCGCTTTTGCTGGGCATCTTGTTGGCCATCATTGGCGCCTTCATCATGTTCAAGTCGCTCACCGTGGAAACACAAGATGGTGAAAAAATTGGCAAATGGGCCTGGAAGCCTTTGTTTTTCATCATCGTCGGCAACTTGTTGTTTGGCATCTTGCTTGGCGGCCTGCCCAGCATCGGCGTGCCGGCCATGGGTCTGATCGTGGCGATTTTTGGCACGACCCTGGTCGTTAGCCTGGCGGGAGACACTTTCAAAATCAAGGAAGTTTTGATCCTCTCCATCATTCTGTCCATCGGCAGTTACGGTGCATTCGTGAAGCTGTTGAATTTGCAGTTCCCCGTCTGGCCCACCTTCATCACCGGTTGAGGAGAAATAATTCATGGACTTGTTTGACAATCTTGCACTCGGTTTTGGGGTGGCGTTCACCTTCCAGAACCTGATTTACGCCTTCGTCGGTTGTTTGTTGGGCACCTTGATCGGTGTGTTGCCAGGGGTGGGTCCTGTGGCCACCATCGCCATGCTCTTGCCCGCCACCTACGCGCTGCCCCCTGTGGCTGCGCTGATCATGCTGGCCGGCATTTACTACGGTGCGCAATACGGCGGTTCAACCACGGCGATTTTGGTCAACTTGCCTGGCGAAGCCTCGTCGGTCGTGACCATGATCGACGGCTACCAAATGGCCCGCAAAGGCCGTGCCGGTCCCGCTTTGGCGGCAGCCGGTTTGGGTTCCTTCTTTGCTGGTTGTGTGGGCACTATGGTGTTGGCCGCTTTTGCCGTGCCTTTGACCGAAGTGGCCTTCAAGTTCGGCCCTGCCGAATACTTCTCGCTCATGGTTTTGGGCTTGATTGGTGCGGTGGTCTTGGCTTCGGGCTCGCTCATCAAAGCCGTGGGCATGATCGTGTTGGGCCTGTTGATGGGCTTGATCGGTACCGACGTGAACTCGGGTGTGGCCCGTTTCAGCTTTGACATTCCTGAGTTGACCGACGGTGTCGGCTTCATCGTGATCGCGATGGGTGTGTTCGGTTATGGCGAAATCATCTCG
>JAKFXJ010000033.1 GCA_021731425.1 Limnohabitans sp.
CGCGTGCTGCGTCCGCTGGGCAGCTGCCCAGCGGACGCAGCACGCGCAGACTGGCCAAAAAGCGCAAGCTGGCCATGCCCCACAGCGCATGCCGCGCCACCTTGAGCGGCATGGACCAGGGCGCTTGGCCACGGGCCACGCGGGAGCGGTCCCAGCGAAGAAGCCGGTTGGCCAGGCCTTGAGGCAACAAGGCGGCGAGCTCGGGCACGCCCGGCTTGAAGTGGTCGTAGACCTTGAGCACATCGCCTTCTTTGGCCTTGACCTCTTGCGTGACGCGGTCCCAGCGGCTGGCGCGGCTTTTCAGGTCGGCCACACGAATGATGTCGTCAAACGCCATCCACAGGGCCAGCCAGCGGGTGGCTTCAAAGGTCACGGGGCGGGTGGCGTCGGGTGAATTGGCTTCTGCACTGAGCAAGCGTTCGAGCCGCTGCACGTAAAGGCGGGCATACGCGGGGCCTTGGTACTCCACCAGGCGCTGGTGCGCCAAGCCCATGAGGGGGTGCAAAGCTGCTGGAAACTTGGCGGCCACATCTGAAGGCAAAGCCACCGATGCAGAGGGTGCAGCTGCAGCCGGTTTCATCACATGCTCTACATACTGCGCCTGCTCGCGCTGGCGCGTGACCACATCAAAGGCCAGCGCAAAGCCGCGCAAACTGGCCTTGGCCGAGCTGCTTGGGCCCGCCAACACAGTCTCGTAATGTGCCCGTGAAAAAGGCAGCAAGCCACTGCCCGCAATCGCCCCCAGCATCACCGCACTGACCATGGTGCCGCTTTCTTGGCACAGGCGGGCCATGTCCATCACATGGTGGCGCTGGCTGTGCGCAGCCACCACATCGAGCAGCGGACCTTCGGGGCGACGGCCATCGCCCATGGTCATTTTCTCGGCGGTGGTCAGCGCCCGAGACGAGGCGCTGATCACCAGCGTGCGGTCGCTTGACGCCAGGCCGTTGCCAATTTGACGTGCGGTCTCCAGCAGCTCGGATGAGACGAGTGCATCGAGCCGACCTGGCAACGGGTTCAGGCCCAGCACGGGCAAGCGGCCTTGCAGCTGGCTGTGGGTCAGGGGGTAGACCTCGAGGTAATAGGTGGTGGCCCCGGTGCGCTGCGCCACGCCGGGAATGGAGGTTGCTTGCGCCGGGTAGCCTGCGTGGCGGGCCACGTCGACCAGCCAGTCGGCCAGCACGCCGCCGCCTTCGCCGCCCAGGGCGCACAACAAAATGGAAATCGGTTGGGTCATGGTGTGTCTCTCGGATCAGGCGGGTTGCAACCAACGGGTGGCCAAGCCTTGCCAGCGGGCCCACAGGCGCTCGTGCAGTTTGGGGTTTTGCACCACTTCGGCACGGTAAAACGAGGGGCACAGCGTGGCCGCGTGCGCGTTTTCGCCACACAGGCCGCAGCCCACACAGCCGTCGATCACAGTGGCCACTGGGTCCACTTTCAGCGGGTCGGGGTTGTCCTTGAGCGTGAGGGTCGGGCAGCCCGAGAGGCGAATGCAAGCGTGGTCGCCGTTGCACACGTCTTCGTCCACGCCGTATTTCACGCGCTCCACCCGCTCGCCTTTGGACAGCAGCGAGGCCAACCAGGGCTTGATGCGGCGCTGGCGCTCCAGCTGGCATTCGCCTTCGGCCACGATCACTTTCAGGCCCTGAAACTCGGTGGTGAAGGCCTCGGTTAGCGTGGCCTGCATGTGGCTGACTTCATAGGTGTGCACCGTGCGCAGCCATTGCACGCCCAGGCCTTTGAGCGTGGACTCGATGGTCTGGTTGGTGTGCACCATGCTCTGGCGTTTGTCGCCCGCCAGTTCTTTGGCGATGTCGGTGGGCGTGTTGATGATGTCTTGTGTTCCCGTGGCCGAGGTGTAGCCGTTCTTGAAGATCAGCAGCACCGCGTCGTCGCCGTTGAACAACGCACTTTGCACGCCGGTCAGCAAGCCGTTGTGCCAAAAGCCACCGTCGCCCATGACCGACAACACACGCCGCTTCATGACGGGCGACACGCCTGCCCGACTGGCCAGGCTCATGCCGTAACCCAAGATGGAGTGGCCAAAGGAAAACGGCTCGAAGGTGGCCAGCGCGTGGCAGCCAATGTCACCCGCGATGTGCACCGGGCCCACGTCTTGCTGCGCCAATTTGAGCGCAGAGAACACAGGCCGCTCGGGGCAGCCGATGCACATGCCCGGCGGCCGTGCGGGCACCGGGCTGCCCAAGAGGGTTTGCACTTGCTGGCGGCGCTCGCCGTTGGTGGCCAGCCATTGGCGCGTGGCCTCGGGCACGGCATCACTTTGGTGGCGGTCCATGAATTTCAGCAGGCCTTGGGCCATGACCTCAGCAGTGTATTCACCACCCGAGGGCAGCATGTCTTTGCCGTGCAGCGGGGTTTGCAGGTCCAGCCGACGCAGCATCAGCGCCAGCTCTTGCTCGATGTATTCGGGCTGGCCTTCTTCGAGCAGCAGCACGGCCGATTTGTCCTTGCAGAAATTCACCAGCTCATCCGGCACCAGCGGGTAGGTCACGTTCAGCACCAGCACCGACAGGCTGGTCACCCCAAAGGCATCGGCCAAGTCGAACTGTTGCAGGGCTCGGATCAGCGTGTTGTACAGACCCCCTTGAACGATCAGGCCCAGGTGTCGGTGGGTCGTGCCTTCAAAGTGCTCGTTCAGACGCTGCTCGGCAATGTATTGGCGGGCGGCGGGCAAGCGGTGCTCGACTTTGCGTTTTTCTTGCGCAAAGGTCACGGGCGGGTGCGCCAGCTTCATGTAGTTGAAGCCTGCAGGTTCGTCGATCAGGTGCTTTTTGGAGAGTTTGGGGGCCTGGTTGTCCTTGGCCACAAACTGGCCGCGCACATGGCAAGCGCGGATGCGCAACTCCATCATCACCGGCATGTTGGACGCTTCAGACAACCGGAAACCATGCTCCACCATGTTGACCATCTGGCCCAACTCGGGCCGGGGGTCCAGCAGGCACATGCCCGACTTGAGCGCATAGGCATGTGTGCGCTCTTGGATGACACTCGCTCCTTCGCCGTAGTCTTCGCCCACCACGATCAGCACGCCGCCGGTCACGCCGGGTGAGGACAAATTGGACAGCGCATCGGCCGCCACGTTGGTGCCCACAATCGACTTCCAAGTCACCGCGCCGCGAATCGGGTAATGGATGGACGCGCCCAGCATGGCCGCAGCGGACGCTTCGTTGGAACACGCCTCCACATGCACACCCAGTTCGTCCATATAGGGCTTGGCCTGCACCATCACATCGAGCAAGTGCGAGACCGGGGCGCCTTGGTAGCCGCCCACATAACTCACGCCCGACTGAAGCAGTCCCTTGGTGATGGCCAGAATGCCTTCGCCATGAAACACCTCGCCCGCGCCCATGCGCAGGGCCTTGATTTCTTCGTGAAATGAAACTTCCAAAGCACGCTCCTTGCGTTGTTGCGCCCGAATGGGGCAGGCCAAAGAACATCATACGTATAAGTGCATAAAATATTCAGAATAAACGGTATGCGCTCAATGAATATCAAAGACTTGGACCTGAACCTTTTGCGTTTGTTTGACGCGGTGTGGCGCACGCGCAACGTGAGCCTGGCCGCGCAGCAACTGGGCATGTCGCAACCGGCGGCCAGCCAGGGCCTGGCGCGTCTGCGGGCGGTGCTGGGTGATGCCTTGTTCGAGCGCAGCGGCGCAGGCGTGCGGCCGACGCCGCGTGCCGATCGGTTGGCGCAGGCGGTGCAATTGGCGCTGGGCACGATCGAAGATGCGCTCAACGTTTCTCAGGTGTTTGACCCTCAGCGATCTGCCCGTGTGCTGCGAGTCCACCTGAGTGACATTGGCGAGGCGCGTTTTTTGCCCGACCTGGTGTTGGCGCTGCAGCACCATGCGCCGGGCATGCGGCTCGAAGCCATGCCGCTGCCCCACGACAAAATTGCCCCCGCGCTGGACAACGGCCAGCTTGACTTGGCGATTGGTTTTTTGCCCGAGGTGAGCGACACCTTGCAACAGCCCTTGCTGAGCGACCGCTATGTGGTGCTGATGCGCCAAGGCCATCCGGTGGCGCAGCGCTGGGCGCAACGCCAAAAAACTCGCACTGCGCCCGAGGCCGCACAGGCTTTGCTGGCAGAGCTGGAGTTTGCCGCCGTGCGCACCCATTCGGACACGCTGCGCATTCTGAACTTGATGCATTGGCAGCACCGCCTGCGCTTGACGGTGAGCCACTTTTTGTCGCTGCCCGGCATTGTGCGCAGCAGCGATTTGGCGGTCTTGATGCCACGCAACTTTGCGCAAGGCTTTGCTGAGGCAGGCGCACTGGCCCTGATCGAGCCCGATCTGCCCCTGCGTGATTTCACTGTGTCCATGCACTGGAGCGCCCGCTTCGACAAAGACCCCTGCTTGCAGTGGTTGCGAGGCACCGTGTCCGGACTGTTCGGCACCATCCCCAACACCCTGGAGGTTAAGCCATGAGCACTTTCAAACCCTACTTGAGCGCCATCGAAGCGCCCAGCCTGGCCGAGGTGCAGGCACTGCCAGGCCTCACGCTCTTGGAATTTGGCACCGAATGGTGCGGCCACTGCCGTGCCGCGCAGCCCTTGATCGCACAGGCTTTGGCCTCGCACAGCGACACAGAAATGGCTTGTCAGCACCTCAAAATCGAAGACGGCCCGGGCCGTGCGCTCGGACGCCATTACCGCGTCAAGCTCTGGCCCACGCTGGTCGTTTTGCGCGATGGGCAGGAGGTGGGGCGGCTGGTGCGGCCTGCAAATGCTCAAGTGATAGAGACCTTAATCTCAAAGTCCTGATGGGTCTTGGCTGAAGACCCGAAGCGTGCTCAGTGATCTGATTGACGGATTCCGTATCGCGGAATAAAATAAAGACATGATCCATTCGTTCATTTGTGCCGACACCGAGGCTTTGTTTCGAAGCCAAGTGGTACCCAGGTTCACCAATATCGAGCGCGTGGCTCGGCGCAAGTTGTTGCAGTTGCATGCGGTGACTGAATTGGTCAGTTTGAAAGTGCCACCGGGCAACCACTTGGAAGCCTTAAAGGGAGATCGAAAAGGAAAGCACAGCATCCGCATCAACGATCAATGGCGCATTTGTTTTGCTTGGCTCGACAACGGCGCTTACCAAGTCGAAATAGTGGATTACCACTGAGGAGTTGAAGATGACCGAATTACTTGACGAAATCCACCCCGGCGAAATCTTGTTGGAAGACTTCATGAAACCGATGGGGATTACTGCGCGCCAGTTGGCTGCTGACATTGACGTTTCGCCCAGCCGAATCAGCGATCTGGTCAATGGGAACCGTCCCGTGACGGCAGACACTGCCTTGCGCTTGGGGCTGTTTTTCAATATGGAGCCTCGGTTTTGGTTGAACCTTCAAACCGAGTACGACATGCGTCAGGCCGCCCGAACACTGACTGACACGATTGCGCCGCGCATTCGGGTGTTCCAACAGCCAGCCGCTGTTTGATTGAAAAGGCTGCCTGCCTTCAGTTCAACAAGGCTCCTGCATCCTCGTACCAAAACATCAGTGCGGCGTCGTAGCTTTCCCACACACAACCATTACAACCGCGCCCGCAGCAGGAGGTGGGCTCGGGTGGCGGGTCCCTGAAGTCATGGCCCGCCGCTTGCAAGCGTTCCTGAAATTGCGCAATGCCCCGGCGCACAGACGCGCGTTGGGATGCGTAGGGGTCGATGATGGGGTGTTCGTTGTCGTCGCTCATGCCGTATTGTCCGACAAGGCGAGCCCACTTTTTGTTGGGGTGAAGTCGCTGAATTAGGCGCTGATCTTCACGCTCTGGCCTTGGATGACGGTGTGCGCGATCAAGCGCTCATCGCCCAACACGATCATGGCGAACAGCCATTCGGCCAGGGTCTCGGTTTGTGCGGTGCGCCTTGCCAGCAGGGGTGTGGCTTGGGGGTTGAGCACCACAAAATCGGCTTCGCAGCCGGGCAGCAGGTTACCGACTTTGCCAGCCAGGTCCAGCGCGGCGGCAGCGCCCGCTGTGTGTTGCCACCACAGCTGTTCGGGTGCCAGGCGGATGCCCGGACGACCCACACTTTGCCGAGCGACCGTGTAGGCCGCGTGCATGGTTTGAAAGGGGCTGAAGCTGGTGCCGCCACCCACATCGCTGGCCAGGCCATAGCGCAAACCGGCCGCGTCGGAAGCGAGGTAGTCGAAGAAACCACTGCCCAGAAACAGGTTGCTGGTGGGGCTGACGGCGGCGGTCGCGCCGACCTCGGCCATGCGGCGCCGGTCGGCCTCGTCCAGGTAAATGCAATGCGCATACACCGAGCGCTGGCGCAAGAGGCCAGCGCGGTCGTACACGTCCAAATAGCTGCGTGCCTCGGGGAACAGTTCGGTCACCCAGCGGATCTCGTCCAAGTTCTCGGCTACATGTGATTGGATCCACACATCGGGAAACTGCTGCGCGATCTCGCCTGCGCCATGCAGCTGCTCGCGGGTGCTGGTGGGTGCAAAGCGGGGCGTGATGGCGTAGCCCAAGCGGTCCACGCCGTGCCAGCGGCGGATCAGGTCTTCGGTCTGGCGCAGGCTCAAAGCCGTGTCGGTGTCGCGCAGGCCGTCCGGGCTGTGGCGGTCTTGCAGCACCTTGCCGGTGATCATGCGCAGATGGCGTTGTTGCGCCTCGGCCATGAAGGCATCGACCGACTCGGGGTGGGCCGTGGCAAAACACAGGGCGGTGGTCACGCCGTGGCGCATCAGCTCGTCCAGAAAAAACGCGCTCACGTCGTGCGCGTAGGCCGGGTCGGCAAACTGTTTTTCATGCGGAAAGGTGTAGTACTCCAGCCAAGGCAACAGGCCCTCGGCGGGCGAGCCGATCACGTCGGTTTGTGGGTAGTGGATGTGGAGATCGACAAAGCCGGGCGCGATGCACAGGCCGGGCCAGTGGGTCACGGGCAGGTCGGGGTACTGCGGGGCCAGTTCGCGGTAGGGGCCAATGGCCTGGATGCGCACGATGCCGTCGGCTTCGCGAGCGGTCACCAGCAGGCCGTCACTTTCGTGGGAGGCTTGTGGCTGGCTCGGGTCGGGAAACCAGAGCAGGCTGGCTCGCCAAGCTTGGCATTCGGTCAGATGGGGGGCTTGGCGCATGGGTCGGTCGGGCGTGAATACGGGGATAAACACCCGGGAAAAGGGGGTGTTGGCAGTGGTACATTGTGCGGCAATCTCATGGCTTGCAAGGCTCGGGCCAATGCTTTCGGCACGGACTTTGCAGGAGACTTATTCAGATATTCCATCCCACCCGACATGACCACACCCCTCTTGTCTCTGCAGGGCATCACCAAACGCTACCCGGGCGTGGTGGCCAACCAGGACGTGTCGCTGACCGTGATGCCCGGGCAGGCCCATGCCGTGCTGGGTGAAAACGGTGCGGGCAAGTCCACCTTGATGAAAATCATCTACGGCTCGGTCAAACCCGATGAGGGCCGAGTCCTGTTCAATGGCCAGCCGGTCAATATTCGCAACCCACAAGAAGCCCGCAAGCTGGGCATCAGCATGGTGTTTCAGCACTTCAGCCTGTTTGACACGCTCACCGTGGCCGAAAACGTGTGGCTGGGTCTGGACAAGTCACTCAGCCTGGCCGAAGTCACCCAGCGCATTGTGGCCAAGGCCAGCGAATACGGCTTGGACCTGGAGCCCGAGCGCCCGGTGCACACCCTGAGCGTGGGCGAGATGCAGCGGGTCGAGATCATTCGAGCGCTCTTGACCGAGCCCAAGCTCCTGATTTTGGATGAGCCGACTTCGGTGTTGACGCCTCAAGCGGTCGAGAAGTTGTTTGTGGTGCTGCTCAAGCTGGTCAGCCAGGGCGTCAGCATTTTGTACATCTCGCACAAGCTGCACGAAATCCGGGCGCTGTGCAGCGCCTGCACGGTGCTGAGTGGCGGCAAGGTAACGGGCGTGTGAAACCCGCGGG
>JAKFXJ010000058.1 GCA_021731425.1 Limnohabitans sp.
TTTTTGACATGACCCACCTCCACAAAACCCTGGACATCGTGGCGCTTGGGGAAGCCATGGTCGAGTTCAACCAAAGGCCCAGCTCACACGCAGGTGAGGCCCCGCATTACCAGCAAGGCTTTGGCGGCGACACCAGCAACGCCGCCATTGCTGCCGCCCGCGCCGGGGCGCGTGTGGCCTACCTCACGCGTTTGGGCACCGACCGCTGGGGCGACCACTTGATGGACCTTTGGCAGCGCGAAAACGTGGCCACCAACGCCGTGCAGCGCGAGCCACAAGCGCCCACGGGTCTGTACTTTGTGAGCCACGACGCTCAGGGTCATCACTTCAGCTATGCGCGTGCAGGATCGGCCGCGAGCCGCATGCAGCCGCAAGACCTGACGCACTGGCATGACGCCATCGTCAGCAGCCAATGGCTGCACCTGTCGGGCATCTCGCTGGCCATTTCCGCCTCGGCCTGCGACACGGCTTTGGCGGCCATGGCGCATGCCCGCAGCCACGGCACGCGGGTGGCACTCGACTCGAATTTGCGCTTGTCCCTGTGGCCCCTGGCCCGAGCGCAGGCCTGCATACGTCAGGCCGTGGGTCTGTGTGATCTGTTTTTGCCCAGCTTGGAAGACATGACCGCTCTCACGGGCCTCACCCAAGCCGCCGACATCATCGAATGGAGCCACGCCCAAGGTGCGGCCCAAGTGGTGCTCAAACTCGGTGCCGATGGCGCAGTAGCCAGCGACGGCCACCACCAACAAAAGGTGCCAGGCCATCTGGTCACAGCGGTGGATGCCACCGGCGCGGGCGATTGTTTTGCCGGCAACCTGCTGGCGCGTTTGTCGGCAGGCGACGACTTGTGGAGCGCCACAGCTTATGCCAATGCCGCAGCCGCTTTGTCGGTGCAAGGCTACGGCGCGGTGGCCCCACTGCCCCGGCAAGAAGACGTGCTCAGGCACTTGAACATCCTCTCCAAAGGCAGCCCCACATGAGCACAAACCAACAGCCCTTGATCGCCATCGACTGGGGCACCACTTCGCTGCGCGGCGCACGGCTGGGTGCCAGCGGCCAGGTGCTTGAATCGCGCGAATTCTCGCGTGGCATCTTGAGCGTGGCACCGGGCCAATTTGAAGCGGTGCTGCACGAACTCTTTGGCGACTGGTTGCAAGCGCCGGGTGTCCTGTGCCTGATCTCGGGCATGGCCGGCAGCCGACAAGGCTGGCAAGAAGCGCCCTACTGCCCTTGCCCCGCAGGCTTTGCCGAGTTGGGCCAACACCTTTTGTGGCTGAAGCCCGGGCGCATTGCCTTGGTGCCGGGTCTGAGCTGTGTGGGCACAGACCCGCTCAACACACCCGACGTGATGCGCGGCGAAGAGGTGCAGATTTTTGGCGCCTTGCAGATGACGGGCCGCGACAGCGCCACACTGGTGCTGCCCGGCACACACAGCAAATGGGTGCAGGTGCACAGCGGCCGGGTCACGCAATTCCAGACCTTCATGACCGGCGAGGTGTTTGCGCTGATGAGCCAGCACTCGATTTTGGGCAAGACGATGGACCTGCAGGGCGCTTTTGACGAAGCGGTTTTTTTGCAAGGCGTGGACCAAAGCCAACACAGCGGCAGTGTGTTGCACCAGCTGTTTGCGGTGCGCACGCTGGGCCTGTTTGAACGCCTGAGCGCGGCCCAATTGCCCAGTTACTTGTCAGGCCTGTTGATCGGCGAAGAGCTGCGCCAGCAAGCCGTCTTGCCCCATCCAGACCCGGTCCTGGTGATCGGCAGTCCGGCCCTTTGCCTGCGCTACACCCTGGCCCTGCAACACCTGCACACCCCCTGCCAAAGCCTTGGAGCCGAAGCCACTTGGGCCGGCCTGTGGGCACTCGCATCCTCTTGTGACCCTTCATGAACACCACCGCCATGACCGCTTTACCCTCCCCTGCCCACACCTTGGCCCAAGCCCTGGCCCAGCTGCCCTTGATCGCCATCTTGCGTGGCCTCACCCCCGCTGAAGCACCGGCCATCGGCGAGGCACTGGTGACCAGCGGCTTTGCCATCATCGAGGTGCCGATCAACTCACCCGAACCTTTGCAGAGCATCGCCGAGCTGACTCGGCAATTTCCGCAGACCCTCATCGGCGCAGGCACGGTGCTGAATGTGCAGCAAGTCAAAGAGGTGCACGCTGCGGGCGGCCGTTTGGTCGTGGCTCCCAACTTCAACCCCGCCGTGGTGGCGCAGGCCTTGGCGCTGAACATGGTGGTGCTGCCCGGTGTGGCCACGCCCACAGAAGCCTTTGCCGCACTCGATGCGGGCGCACATGGCCTCAAACTGTTCCCGGCCGAGATGATCACACCCGCCACCGTGAAAGCGCTGCGTGCGGTGCTTCCCAAAACAGCGGCCTTGATGCCGGTGGGCGGCATAACGACCGACAACATGGCCGCGTACCTGGCTGCAGGGGCCAGTGGCTTTGGTTTGGGTTCTGCTTTGTACGCGCCGGGCAAATCGGCGCCAGCGGTGCAACAACAGGCAGAAGCTTTTGCGCGGGCCTTGAAGGGCTGAAAAACGGGCTCTCGCCCGAAGGCCTCAAGCCTTCTCGCCCAACCGTCCGTCTCGGAAATCCTGCAAGGCCTGGTAGATCTCTTCCTTGGTGTTCATTACAAAAGGGCCGTATTGCACGATGGGTTCTTTGAGCGGTTTGCCCGACACCAAAATCAGCTTGGCGTCGGCGCTGGCTTCGATCACCACACCATCGGCCTGCGCCGTATTGGCCAAGATGGCCATGCGCTGTAAGGGCACCGCCTGGCCAGCAATGCGCACCTCGCCCCGGTACACGTACACAAAGGCGTTGTGCCCAGCGGGCAGGGTTTGCTCAAAACGTGCGCCCTCTGGCATGTGCACATCCAGGAACACCGGTTGGGTGATGTCGCGGTTCACTGCGCCATGCACGCCGTGACTGCTCCCGGCAATGACCGTCACGGCCACGCCTGCAGGCGTCTGGAACTGGGGCAGTTGATCGTTTTGAAAATCACGGTACCAAGGCGCGTTCATCTTCTCGGAGCTGTGCAGGTTCAGCCACAGCTGAAAGCCCTCCATCACGCCATCAGCTTGCTGGGGGATTTCGGAGTGGATCACGCCTTGGCCAGCGGTCATCCATTGCACGCCGCCGTTTTGCAATAAGCCTTCATTGCCCGCGCTGTCACGGTGCAGCATGCGCCCGGCGATCATGTAGGTCACGGTTTCAAAACCCCGGTGCGGGTGGTCCGGAAACCCGGCGATGTAGTCGTCGGGTTTATCGCTGCCAAAGGCGTCCAGCATCAAAAATGGGTCGAGCCGGTGCTGCAGGTTTTGTGTGAGGATGCGGCTGAGCTTGACGCCCGCGCCATCCGAGGTAGCCTGTCCGGTGACCAGCCGTTCGATGGTACGCGAGACGTTCACGGCTTGTGGGTGAGCTACTTGAGACACAACCGATCCTTTTCAAAAAACCCAACGATCAAGCAGGGCGGTGCAAGGCGCAGATTTTGTTGCCATCGGGATCGCGCAGGTAGGCCAAATAGAGCTTGCCTGCGGGACCTTCGCGAAAGCCGGGTGGGTTTTCGCAGGTGACGCCGCCGTTGGCCACACCCGCCGCGTGAAAGGCTTCGCCCTGCTCAGGCGATTTGACGGCAAAGCCAATGGTGCTGCCGTTGCCGTGGCAAGCAGGCTCGCCGTTGATGGGCGTGGTGATACCAAAAGTGCCCGTGGGGCTGCGGTAGAAATAGCGGTTGTTGTTGGCCACGCCAGGGCCATAACCCAAGGTGCCCAACACGGCGTCATAAAACTTTTTAGAAACTTCCAGATCTTTCACACCCACCATCACATGACTGAACATTGCGCTCTCCTCATAGACCCGTTGCCGGGCGAAATTATTGAGTGGCCATCGTAGCGGATACCGAAGGGCCTGGCCGGGTCAAGACTTTTTCAAACCCTGCCAGCGCTCGTGTGCTGGCCCTTGCAAGTCGGGCGGCAGCTGGTGTTTGGCCTGCAGGTAGTGGTGGGTGTAGACGTCCAGATAAGCCTGAAGGGTGTCGGCTGCACGCGGCTCGCCCGCCAGTTCCAGACACAGCGAAGCCACTTCGCTGGTGCAAAAGTGGTCATCGCGTTTGGAGCGGCGCAATTGGTAGCGCGAGACCTGTTCGGGTGCCAAGCTGAGCACGGGCAAGCGGTTCAGGTAGGGGCTTTTGCGGAACATCTTGCGGGCTTCGGGCCAGGTGGCGTCGAGCAGGATGAACAGCGGGCGCTGACCGGTGGGCAGGTCAGGCAAGTCGCCCACCACACGCTCTGGCGCCACAAACTCGCCCGGGAACACCACAAAGGCCTGCCACTGCGGATCGGCCAGCAGCGCCAGCAAGGCCGGGTCCACCTCGGTGCGGGCCCAGCCAAAGGCAAAGGTGTCAGGCACCACATCGGCGATCAACCAGCCGGTGTTGCTGGGTTTGAGGGGCTCGATGTCGGCCATGAGCAAACACATGCCCACTGGCGTGGGCACCTCCGGGCGCAGTGCGCAAATACAGTGGCTGGGCACCAAGCGGCAGCCGGGGCAGCGCTCGCCTTTGATGCCGCCACGGGCCAGAAAGGGTTTGGCGCTGCGGGCCAGGCGCTCGGTGCGCAAGCGCGAGACAGCGTGGGGCAGTTTCAGGGTCGGCGCAGACATCAGACTGAGATCGTGGCCATGCGCAAACGCCGCGCCGCTTCTTCGTCGCGGGCATCGTCGATCTCGCGCAACACCGCCTGCATGTCCACATCGGCCGTCGAGCGCTCAAAACGTCCCGTGAGTGCTGTCTCGTTGCTCAGCAGACCCGCCTGGTACAGGCTCCAGATTTCAGGGCCGTACTCGGTCTGACGCAACTCCGGGGCAAATTGCCCAAAGAAGTCGCGCAAATTGCCCACATCGCGCATCAGCATGCGCTGGGCGTGGTTGTTGCCAGCCGCATCCACCGCTTGGGGCAGGTCGATGATGACGGGCTCATCCACACCGGGCAGGTCGCCCTCGCCGGGAATGTGCGCCAACAAAATGTTGAACTCCGACAAGTCGCCGTGCACCACACCCGCGCACAACATGCGCACCACCTCGCCAATCAGAGTGGCGTGGTGTTGCAGCGCTTGCGCGGGGGTGAAGGCCACATCGTTCAGGCGCGGGGCGGCGTCGCCCTGAGCGTCAGTGACCAGCTCCATGAGCAGCACACCGTCAAAAAAGTTGAAGGGCCTGGGCACACGCACGCCCGCTGCGGCCAGGCGGTAGAGCGCGTCCACTTCGGCGCTTTGCCAGGCGGCTTCTTGTTCTTGACGGCCAAACTTGCTGCCCTTGGCCATGGCGCGGGCCGAGCGCGAGTTCTTGACCTTGCGGTTTTCGGTGTAGTCCACCGCTTGCCGAAAGCTGCGGTGGGTGGCCTCTTTGTAGATCTTGGCACAACGGGTCTCGTCGCCGCAGCGCACCACAAACACCATGGCCTCTTTGCCACTCATGAGCTGACGCACCACGGTGTCGATCAGCCCCTCTTCGGCCAGGGTCTGCAGCCTCGGGGGTGCTTTCATGGGGCCGCTTCAGTGGCTCAGCAAAGCCCAGCCTGCGTGCTGGTTGGCTTTGTTGTTTTCGTATTCCCAGGCTGCGCCGCAGCGGTCGCAGCGGTAGCGGGTGAAGCTGGCTTGGCCGTTGCCACGGTCTTCGCGGTGGTGGGTGCCTTGCACCAGTTCGGCGTGGCCGGGGGCTTTGCGCCAGTGCTGCTGGATGCCAGCACAGGGTTCACACAAATCGGGGGCAGCACGCTGGGCAGCGCCGGGGGACGAAGGGGTCATGAAGGGGAAATTCCTGGACGATGCCTGAGAGGGCGGTGCCTGCATTGTCGCCGCTCCCGCTTGTATGTGACAGACCACCGCGCCAGACTGTGGCAGCATGGCCCCAAATTGGAAGCAACCGTGAGGAGACTAGAGCATGCCCACACCCCCTACCCTGTCCAACAACCTCTCTTTTGGCCTGCAAGGCCGCGTGGTCATCGTCACCGGGGCGGCCAATGGCATTGGCGAGGCCTGTGCCCGCCGATTTGCCGCCGAAGCCGCCCATGTGGTGTTGGCCGATGTAAACAGCGAACGCGGCGCGGCCGTGGCCGCCGATTTGCGCAGTGCGGGCCACAGCGCAGGTTTTATGGCCTGCGACGTCTCGCGCAAAGCCGATGTCGACGCGCTGGTGGACCATGTGCTGCAGGCCTTTGGCCGCATCGATGTGCTGGTGAACAACGCCGGAATTTTCAAGGCAGCGGATTTTCTGGACGTGACCGAAGAAGACTTTGATGCCGTCATCAACGTGAACATCAAAGGCTCGTTTTTGATGGGCCAGGCCGCCGCCCGTGCCATGAAGAGCACCGGGGGTGGCTCGATCGTCAACATGAGCTCGGTCAACGCGGTACTGGCCATCCCCAATATCGCCAGCTACAACGTGAGCAAAGGCGGCATCAACCAGCTGACCCGCGCCATGTCGCTGGCTCTGGCCGATTTTGGCATCCGCGTGAACGCGGTGGCCCCCGGCACCATCGCCACCGAACTGGCCCGCCAAGCCGTGCTGACCAGCGAGGCGGCCGAGAAAAAAATCATGATGCGCACCCCCATGAAACGCCTGGGCGAGCCCTACGAGGTGGCCAAGGTGGTGGCATTTTTGGCCAGCGATGCGGCCAGCTACATCACCGGTGAAATCGTCACGGTGGATGGCGGTCGCATGGCACTCAATTACACCGTTCCTGTCTGAAAGAAACCGTTTTAATGAGCAACCCAACCCACACACGCGATTCCCTGCTCGACACCTGGCTGGCCCAAGAAAAAGTGGTGCGCCAACGCCTCGATGCTGGCGCTGGCCCCGGCGTGGCACGCCCCGACCAAGTCGCGGGCAAAACCGGCCTCGAAGTCATGCAAGGGCTGCTGAGCGGCGAGCTGCCTTATGCCAGCATCGCCAAGACCCTGGACTTCACGCTGATCGAAGTCAGTGAAGGCCAAGCCATTTTTCAAGGCGCTCCGGGCTTGAACCACATGAACCCGCTGGGCACCGTGCACGGCGGCTGGTTTGCCACCCTGCTCGACTCGGCCCTGGGCTGCGCCGTGCACACCATGATGCCGCCCGGTCGCGGCTACACCACAGCCGACCTGAGCGTCAAACTCGTCAAGGCCCTCACCCCCAAAGTGCAGCGCGTGCGGGCCATTGGCCAAGTGGTGCACTGTGGCCGCCAACTGGCCACCGCCGAAGCCCGGCTGGTCGGGCCTGACGGCACCCTGTACGCCCATGCCAGCACCGCTTGCCTGGTTTTTGAAATGCCATCACCCACTGGAAACAAACCATGAGACTTCTTCACACCATGCTGCGCGTGGGCAACCTGCAACGCTCGATCGACTTCTACACCCAGGTGCTGGGCATGACTCTGCAACGCACTTCTGAAAACCCCGAGTACAAATACTCGCTGGCCTTTGTCGGCTACGGCACCAACCCGGACCATGCCGAAATCGAGCTGACCTACAACTGGGGCGTGGAGAGCTACGAGATGGGCACGGCCTATGGCCACATCGCCTTGGGTGTGCCCGACGTGTATGCCGCCTGCGACAAGATCAAGGCCGCGGGAGGCAAGGTGACCCGCGAGGCCGGTCCAGTCAAGGGTGGCACCACCGTGATTGCCTTTGTGACCGACCCCGATGGTTACAAGGTCGAACTAATACAAATAAAATCAATGACTTAACAAGTCGGCCGCCATTTCAGCCGCCAAATTGAGGGTGTCGCCATGCGGCTACCCTCGCGGGCTGGCGACTGCGCTATCGGCTCCGGCCATTACCAGGGCCGCCCTGGCAGGTTCCCGCGCTGGTATTTCCGCCCCAGCGCCCCGCGTGGCTTTCACGGGCATGAAGGCGGGGTTTTATCGCGTCAGGTTTTCGAT
>JAKFXJ010000036.1 GCA_021731425.1 Limnohabitans sp.
CAAGCGCACCAGCGCTTGAGCCGAAGCCTGACAGGCACCGAAATGATTTCAACCACCCCAGAGGAGACACCATGAAAAGACGCACACTGATACAAGCCGCCCCCATGCTCATGGCCATGCCCGGCCTGGCCTCGGCCCAAGCGACCTACCCTAACCGCCCCATCAAGTACATCGTGCCTGTGGCCCCCGGCGGCGGCTCGGACATGATCGGTCGCCAACTGTGCGACCGCCTGGGCAAAGTGCTGGGCCAATCCATGGTGGTGGAAAACCACGGTGGCGGTGGCGGTGTGATCGCCTCACAAATGGCCGCCAAAGCAGCCCCCGATGGCTACACCCTGATGCAAGGCTACGTGGCCACACACGGCACATCACCTGCCACCCGCAAACTCAGCTACGACCCGATCAAGGACTTCAGCCCCATCGGCATGATTGGCAGCACGCCCAATGTGCTGGTGGTCAACACCAATGTTCCGGCCAAAGACGTCAAAGCGTTCATCGATTACGTCAAGAAAAACCCCGGCAAAATTTCTTACGGCTCTGCGGGCGCAGGTTCGCTGACCCATCTGACGGCCGAGTTGTTCAAGGCGGTGACCGGGGCCTTCATGGTGCACATTCCCTACCGCGGCATCGCCCCTGCCACCACCGATGTGATCGCGGGCCAAACACAAGCCATGTTCCCCGGTCTGGCCGCGGCCCTGCCGCACATCCGCAGTGGCCGCGTCCGCGCCCTGGCTGTCACCGGTACGCAACGCCATCCAGCACTCAAAGATGTGCCCACCATGGAAGAAGCCGGACTCAAGGGCTTTGATGCCCAGCAGTGGTACGGCGTGGTCGGCCCCGCTGGCATGCCTGCCAACATCGTCAAGCAACTCAACGATGCCATGGCCCAAGTGCTGGCCCAACCGGACTTCCGGGAAAAGCTCAGCGCCGAAGCCGTCGAGCTGACCCCCATGACCCCCACCCAATTTCTGGATTACATGAAGAAAGACCTGGCCCGCTGGACCGACTTGGCCCGCGAACGCAAGATCAATCTCGACGCCTGATTTTTTAACCTGACTGGACTGCACATGACCATCAACACCGCTGTGGCCGCTGACCACAACGCCCCGCCCATCACGGCACAACTGGCCCAATTTGTGGCCGAGCACCCCAGCCAAGGCTGGAGCGAAACCGTCGAACACGAAGCCCACCGCACATTTTTGAACTGGCTGGGCTGCGCGATCGGTGCGGCGAAACACGAGGCCGTCGAGTCGGCCTTGGCTGCTGTGAACATGCTCTCACCCGCACCCCAGGCCACGCTGGCTGGGCGTTCGGAGCGTGTGGACATGGCCAGTGCGGCCTTGATCAATGGCATCTCTTCGCACACCTTTGACTTTGACGACACCCATCTCAAAACCATCATCCACCCGGCAGGCCCCGTGGCGTCTGCGGTGATGGCTTTGGCTGAAACCCAAAACAGCTCGGGCCGCCAGGTCATGGACGCGCTGGTGCTGGGCATTGACGTGGCCTGCCGCATGGGCAACTTGGTGTACCCACAGCACTACGACCGCGGCTGGCACATCACGGGCTCGACCGGCACCTTGGGTGCAGCCGCAGCGTGCGCACGTTTGCTGGGTCTGAACGCACAGCAAACCGCCATGGCCTTGGGCATTGCGGCTTCGCAGCCCGTGGGCTTGCGTGAACAATTTGGCACCATGACCAAGCCTTTCCATCCAGGCGGCGCTGCCCGCGCGGGCTTGATGTCGGCCCTCATGGCCAAGCATGGCTTCACCTCCAGCCCCCGCTCACTGGAAGCGCCACGCGGCTGGGCGCAGGTCTTGTCCACCAAATACGACTGGCGCGAGGCGCAAGACGAGTTGGGCCAACGCTTTGAAATCAGCTTCAACGCCTACAAGCCCTTTGCCTGCGGCATCGTGATCCACCCCAGCATCGACGCTTGCGCCCAGTTGCGTGCACAAGGCGTCAAAGCGGAAGAAGTCAAGAGCATCGAGCTGCGCGTGCACCCGCTGGTGCTGGAGCTGACCGGCAAGAAGACACCCCAAGACGGTTTGCAAGGCAAGTTCAGCGTGTACCACGGCTGCGCCGTCGGCCTGATCTTTGGCCGTGCGGGCGAAGAAGAGTTTTCTGACCACATCGTGCGCCGCGAAGACGTGGTGCGCCTGCGTGACAAAGTCCAAGCCGTGGTGGACACCTCGGTGCGCGAGGAAAGCGTGTACGTCACCGCCCATCTGAACGATGGCCGCAGTGTGAAGGTGCATGTGGAGCACGCCATTGGCTCCCTGCAAAAACCCATGACCGATGCCGATTTGGAGAGCAAGTTCCGCGACTTGTCCGACCCGATTTTGGGAGCCGCTCGGGTGAATGACATTTTGAAAACCTGCTGGAGCCTGGGGAAAGCACCCAACCTGCAAAGCTTGCTGGCCTTGCTCAAACCCTGATTGGATCCGCGCTCAACAAAAAGCCGAGGCCTTACAGCCTCGGCATTTTTCATTCAGCATCGCCAGATTTTGGCCCGGCCAAGCATGAGGGCTTCAGCGCGAGACGCGGCCCTGCACGCCCTGCACCAGGTAGTTCATGTTCAAAATCTGGGCATCGCTCAGGCTTTGGCCTGCCGGCAACACCAACTTGCCTTCGTTGTCAGTGATGGGGCCAGCAAAGGGCAACAACTTGCCCGTGCCCACCAGCCTTTGCTTGGCCAGCACTTCATCCTGCACGGCTTTGGGCACTTTGGGCCCAAACTCACCCACACGGATCATGCCGTCCTTGATGCCTCCCCACACATTGCCCGAAGTCCAAGTGCCGGATACAGCGGCTTTGATGCGTGAGGTGTAGTAGTCACCCCACTGGTGGGTCACCGCGATGATCTGCGCATCCGGCGCGACCCAGCGCATGTCGGAGTGGTAGGCCACGGCCATCTTGCCGCGCTCTTGCGCCGCAGCCATCACGGCAGTCGATCCCGTGTGGAAGGCGATCACGTCCACATCCTGGTTGAACAAGGCCATGGCCGCTTCACGCTCTTTGGGTGGGTCAAACCAGGCGTTGAGCCACACCACTTTGACGGTGGCTTTGGGGCTGACCGAGCGCATGCCAAGCGTGAAGGCATTGATGCCTTGCAGCACCTCGGGGATCGGGAAACCCGCCACATAACCTGCCACATTGGTTTGTGTCATGCGCCCAGCGGCCACGCCTGCCAGATAGCGCCCTTCGTAATAGCGAGCGTTCGATGCCGATACGTTGGGCGCGGTTTTGAAGCCGGTCACCGACTCGAACTTCACGTTGGGAAAGTCTTTGGCCACCCGCAGTGTGGGCTCCATGTAGCCAAAGCTGGGCGTGAAGATGATCTGATGGCCTTGGCTGGCCAGATCGCGGATCACGCGCTCGGCATCCGAACCCTCGGCCACATCGGCCACAAAAGTGGTCTTGACCTGATCACCCAAAGCCCGCTCAACGGCCTTGCGGCCCTCGTCATGCTGTCGCGTCCAGCCCGCCTCGGTGATGGGCGAGACATAGACAAAACCGGCCTTGATGGGCTCGGTCGCTTTGACAGGCGTTGGCGTGGAAGTTTGTGCCTGAACGGCCGGAAGAAAAAAGCAGGCGGCCACGAGCGTGGCAGCGAGGTTTTTATACATGGTAGTCCTCTACATGGCCCCGAAGATTGAACAAAACAAAGCCCGCCGGGGCAGCGGGCTTCAGTGATGAATTTTAACCCGAGTGCACAAGCCCTCAATCCTGTTCCGCAAGCCCCTGAAAACACGCTTTCAGCTCATGCATCCATCGGCGCTTGTCGGCCTCTAATGCGAAGCTCGCTTCGATGCTGTTGGCGGCCAGTTGGTAGGCCTGTTGTGCATTCAGGTGCAGGGCGGCAAAGGTCTGCAGGTAGTTGTCGTTCAAGTAGCCACCAAAGTAGGCCGGGTCGTCGGAGTTGAGGGTCACACACAAGCCTGCATCCAGCATCTGACCCAGGTTGTGGTCAGCCAGATTTTTGAACACACACAGCTTGAGGTTGGACAATGGGCAGACGGTGAGCGGCATGCGGCTGTCGGCCAAGCGTTGCATCAGCGCAGCGTCGTGGATGGCTTGCACGCCGTGGTCAATGCGCTCGACCTGCAGCACGTCCAAAGCGCCCCAGATGTAAGCGGGAGGGCCTTCTTCACCCGCGTGCGCCACGCAGTGCAAGCCCAGCTCGTGGGCACGGGCAAACACGCGGGCAAACTTTTCGGGCGGGTGGCCCAGTTCGCTCGAATCGAGCCCCACACCGATGAAATGTTCGCGCCAGGGCATGGCTTCTACCAAGGTGGCCAATGCCTCTTCTTCAGACAGGTGGCGCAAAAAGCACAAGATCAAATCAGCGCTGATGTTCAGTTGGGTTTGCGCATCGCGGCAGGCGCGGCTCAGGCCTTCGATGACCGCGGCCATCGGCACACCCCGCGCCGTGTGGGTTTGGGGGTCGAAAAACAGCTCGGCCCGCACCACATGGTCGGCGGCGGCTTTTTCAAAATAAGCCCAAGCCATGTCGTAAAAATCTTGCTCGTGCAGCAGCACACTGGCCCCGGCGTAATACAAATCCAGAAAACTTTGCAGGTTGGTGAAGGCATAGGCGCTGCGCAAAGCGGCCACATCGGCATAGGGCAAGAACACGCCATTGCGCTGGGCCAACGCAAAGATCAGCTCAGGCTCCAATGAGCCTTCGATGTGGATGTGCAGCTCGGCCTTGGGCATGGTGCGCAGCAACTCGGGCAGGCGCTCTGGGGGAATGGCGTGGACTTTGAACATGGTCAATTCTCAAAAAATTGGGCGCGGATGAGGGCTTCATCCAGTTGTGCAAAACAGCAGTTGTGTCGGTCGGTCAAAGGGCCGCCACCAGGCACGACTTGAGCACCGGGCCCGTAGCCGATGGCCTTGAACTTCCACTGGCCCTGGATCCATTTGAAGTTGCCCACATGCAGGCCCGACAGGTCGTGCAGGGCGCAGACGCCTTCGCTCAGGGGTTTCAACAGCGGGCTGGACATGGCTAAACCAACTTCTCGACGCCGCGTGAACAGCTCACCGTCTTGTGGCTGAACGCCTCGTGTTGCTCTTCCACTTTGTCCAACTCGTAGAGGTAATTGACCATGAGACCGCCCGACTGTTGCAGGCCTTTTTTGGACAGGTCAGCCGCCCAGTTGATCTGGTGCAGCGTCGCCCCGTTACTCAGGTGGAATTTGCCCACGGCATCGCCACGCGCCTCAGGGGTTTGATGCATCAGGTACAGGGCGCACAGGCGAATGAGCGCCGCACGCTCGGACTCCTCACTGCGCTCGGGGTGCCAGCCTGACTTGAGGCGCTCGGCCCAGCTCAAGCTGCTCGCCGCCAGAATTTTTTGGGCTTCTTGCCACTTGCGCAGGTGCGTGGGGCCGATCCGTTCCTCAGGCAGGGGCGCACCCGCATCCAGCCACTGGGTAAAGCCCGGGATGGGGGACAAGGTGCAAAAGGTTTTGAGCGATGGGATCTCCTCGATCAATTTTTGCGCCACCCGCTTGATCAGGAAATTGCCCAAGGACACGCCCTTGAGACCTGGCTGGCAGTTGCTGATGGAGTAAAAAATCGCTGCCTTGAAGCTTTTGGGATCGCCCACCGGCGCCTGCTTGTTGATTAAGGTGCCAATGTCTTTCGAGATATTCGGCACCAGCGCCACTTCAACAAAGATCAGCGGTTCGCCGGGCAATTGGGGATGAAAAAAAGCAAAACAACGGCGGTCCGGTTGCAAACGGCGGCGTAAATCGTCCCAGCCATCGATGGCGTGCACTGATTCATGGGCAATGATTTTTTCGAGCAGTTGCGCAGGAGAGTTCCAGGTGATCTGGTGCAACTCCAAAAAACCCGGGTTGAACCAGGAACTGAGCAAATGGTGCATGTCCGAGTCGGTGGCCCGAAAGGCTGGATGGTCCTTGAGGTAGGACAGCAGGGTCTGGCGCATTTTCAAAATGGTGGCCGTGCCAGCGGGCGCCCGGTTGACCCGCCGCAGCAGCTCCTGGCGGGGCGGCTCCACCGTCTGAAATAAGTGGATCAAACTGGCCTCATTGCGCTCGGTGTTGTAGCGGTTGGCCGCATCCACCACCAGGGACGGGTCGGGGTTGAATTGGCTCGACAAAAAATGGAAAAAGTCGATCTGACTGCGCTTGTCCAGATGGTCGTAATGGTCGATCAACTTGACAGCCATGCTTTGTGCGTTGGCCTCACCCCGGGCGCTGAGCAGCTTTTTGGCGCTCAGCTTGGCCGCATCGAGTTTCTTGTTTTGTATGAAGCGCTCCAGCATGAAAGCCCCTTCAAAGTGCTGTGAATGACATGGGCAGGCGTGCGCGGCACAGCCCCGCTCTCAGCTTACACCTTGGGCAGCCCTGCGCCGCTGCGCCCATCAAGTTTTCTGAAAATCGCCCCGCTCCATCCACCACGAGACCGCGAATCCGGCCACCAAGCCCCAGAAAGCCGCGCCAATGTTGAACAAACCGATATCGGCCACAGTCACCAGCAAACTTACCAAGGCGCCAAGCGAAAACTTGCCCGCACCAAACGAAGCCACAAACGCGCCTTGCAAGACGCGCAGCATGGCCAGGCCACCCAGCACCATGATGAACTCTTTGGGCGCAGCCAGCATCCAACCCGTGAAGGTGGGCGCCATCAGGCCGAACAACAGCGCCAGCACGCCAAACATGAGCGCCCCGGTGTAATGGCGCGATTTCTCGCCAGATGAGGTGAGCAAGCCATTGGTTGGCCCCGTGAGGCAAGTGCTGACCGCACCAAACACGGCACTCACCGCCGCGCCCACACCGCAGGCCACCGCGATCATGTTGACGGGTGGCTCGTGTCCGGCGTTTTTGAGCACGGCCACGCCCTGCCCGTTTTGCACCACCAGCACCGTGATGGCCAGAGGCACCACCAACTCCAGCATCGCAGCAAACGACCACACTGGGGCCTGAATGACGGGCTGCGCCAAAGCCAATTGCCCCACGGCAGCCGCATCGAGCCTGCCCGACACCGCCACCGCCAAAGCCCCGACCAACAAAGCACCAATGACCGGGGGCAAACGTTTGCCCCAATCGGCATTGGCCGACAACAACAAAAACACCGCCACCATGGGCGCTGCAATGGCCACATCGCTTTGCAGCGCCCGCACGATGTCGAGGCCAAAACGCAAGAAGACCCCGGCCACCATGCCCATGACAATCGGCATGGGCAGCGCCGCCATGACCCGCTTGACCCAGCCGCTCAGACCCAGCACCAAGATCAGCGCACTGGTCGCATAAAAAGCGCCAATCACCTCAGGAAAACTCAGGTGCTGCAAGGCAGGCCCCACCAAGACCGTGCCGGGAATCGTCCAACCAAAAGCCAGTGGCGTGGTGTAGCGCCAGCTCATGAGCAAACTGACCAAACCATTGACAAAAAACACCCCGAACACCCAAGACGCCAGCTCTTCGGGCGACAAATGGCCACGCGTGCCCACCGACAAAATGACGGCCACCGGCCCGGTCGCGGCAAAGATGAAACCGATCAGCGCATTGGCGGCGTAGGTGGTGCCAAAGTGGGCGCAGATTTGCTGCAGCGTTGGGGCAGCGGCAGCGGGGGATTCCAGGTGTTTGAACAAAGCGGGGCCTTTGCGGGGGTACTGAACCCTGCCAGCGTAACAAACCTGCTGCATTTAGCCGTCACCAAGGGGGCAACAGAATGAAAAAAGCCGCCCAACTTGCGTCAGGCGGCTTTCAGATCAGCGGGCGCTGCACTCCCGATCAACTCGGAAGCAACAGGCCCTGCGGATTTCCCATCACTTACCGGGGATCTTGCCTTCCACGCCCTTGACGTAGAACATCACACCACCCAGGAACTTGTCGTCAGCGACAGCATCTTTGGCCAGAACTTCTT
>JAKFXJ010000019.1 GCA_021731425.1 Limnohabitans sp.
GTCCACCCGCATCGGCATCACCGATGGCCTGGAAAAGGCCAACAACGACGCATCGGTCAAAGCCATCGTCATCACAGGCGCTGGCAAAGCGTTTTCCGGCGGCGCTGACATCCGTGAATTCGGCTCGCCCAAGGCGATCCAGGAACCCAATTTGCTCAGCGTCATCCGCTCGTGCGAAAACTCGGCCAAGCCCGTTGTGGCTGCCATTCACTCGGTGGCCATGGGCGGCGGTCTGGAGTTGGCTTTGGGTTGCCACTACCGCATTGCATCTCCCGGCACCAGCGTGGCGCTGCCCGAAGTCAAGCTGGGCTTGATTCCCGGCGCAGGTGGCACGCAGCGCCTGCCCCTCGTGATCGGTGTGGAGCCCACGCTCAACATGATCGTCAGCGGTGAAGCCATCAAGAGCGAAATGCTGGCCATGTTGCCCGGCCAAAAACTGTTCGATGCGATGGCCAAATCGCCTGAGAGCTTGGCCGAAGAAGCCTTGGCATTGGCTCGCAAAGTGGCCGCAGCCCACGCCGATGGCAGCCCGCTGCCCTTGGTGCGTAACCTGCCTTGTAAGCATGCCCAAGGTGATGCTTACTTCCAGTTTGCGCGCAACATGGCCAAAGGCATGGCGAAAAACCTGCCCGCGCCGGTCAAGTGTGTGGACGCGGTCGAAGCCGCCACCAAGAAGAAGTTTGAAGACGGCATGGTCTTCGAGCGTGACATCTTCATGAACCTGATGCTCACGCCCGAGAGCCGTGCACTGCGCCACATTTTCATGGCCGACCGTGCGGCTTCCAAAATTGCCGACGTGCCCGAAGACACCCCCAAGCGCGAGATCAAATCCGTGGCCGTCATTGGCGCGGGCACCATGGGCGGCGGCATCTCCATGAACTTCTTGAACGCGGGCATCCCGGTCAAGATGCTGGAGATGAAGCAAGACGCGCTGGACCGCGGAGTGGCCACCATCCGCAAGAACTACGAAGCGCAGGTCAAAAAAGGCAAGCTCAAACAAGAAAAATACGACGAGCGCATGGCGTTGCTGAGCACCACGCTGAGCTACGAAGAGATCGGCCAGGCCGACCTGGTGATCGAAGCGGTGTTCGAAGAAATGGGCGTCAAAGAAGCCGTCTTCAAGAAGCTCGACGAAGTGATGAAGCCCGGCGCGATTTTGGCGTCCAACACCTCCACCTTGGATGTGAACAAGATCGCCAGCTTCACCAAGCGTCCACAAGACGTGGTGGGCATGCACTTCTTCAGCCCCGCCAACGTGATGAAGCTGCTCGAAGTGGTGCGTGGCGCCCAAACCGGCAAAGACGTCATGGCCACCGTGATGGCCATCGGCAAGAAGATCAAAAAGACCTCGGTGGTCTCGGGCGTCTGTGATGGCTTTATCGGCAACCGCATGATCGAGCAGTACAGCCGCCAAGCTGGCTTTTTGATCGAAGAAGGCTGCACCCCCGCACAAGTTGACAAAGCCGTTGAGAAATTTGGCTTCGCCATGGGCCCCTTCCGCATGGGCGACTTGGCGGGCAACGACATTGGCTGGGCGATCCGCAAGCGTCGCTACACCGAAAAGCCCGACCTCAAGTACAGCAAAACTGCTGACTTGCTGTGCGAGATGGGCCGTTACGGTCAAAAGACCGGCGCAGGTTGGTACGACTACCAAGCCGGCAAGCGCGACGCGATCCCCAGCCCTGTGGTGGTCGAAATGATCGAGAAGCACCGCGCTGCACAAGGCATCACGGCCCGCAAGATTTCCGACGAAGAAATCGTGCAGCGCTTGGTGTATTCGCTGATCAATGAAGCCTGCCACATCCTGGAAGAGGGCATTGCCAGCAAGGCCAGCGACATCGACATGGTCTACATCACCGGTTACGGCTTCCCGTTCTGGCGCGGTGGCCCCATGAACTACGCCGACACCGTTGGCCTGTTCAATGTGGCCGAAGCCATGAAGCGCTTTGCCAAGAACCCGCACGACGACGCCCAATTCTGGCAACCCGCGCCTTTGCTGGCTCGTTTGGTGGCCGAAGGCAAGACATTCAACTGATTTTTTAAATTTTTGGCGGGACAGACTTTCTGTTCTGTCCCCCACTTGAAAGGACCATCATGACGAATGCTGTCATCGTTTCTACCGCACGCACCCCGCTGGCCAAGAGCTGGAAGGGCGCTTTCAACATGACCCACGGCGCCACTTTGGGCGGCCACGCGGTGCAACACGCTGTGGCCCGCGCAGGCATTGATGCCGCCGAGGTCGAAGACGTGATCATGGGCTGCGCCAGCCCCGAGGGCGCCACCGGCGCCAACATCGCCCGTCAAATTGCCCTCAAGGCCGGTTTGCCCATCTCGGTGTCGGGCATGACCGTGAACCGTTTTTGCTCTTCTGGCTTGCAAACCATTGCCTTGGCCGCCCAGCGCATCATCGCGGGTGAAGGTCAGGTTTATGTGGCCGGTGGTGTGGAGAGCATCTCTTGCGTCCAGCAAGAAATGAACACCCACATGATGCAAGACTTGGCGCTGGCCAAGATGAAGCCCGAGATCTACTGGAACATGTTGCAAACCGCCGAACAAGTGGCCAAACGCTACAAAATCGGCCGTGATGTGATGGACGCTTATGGTGCGGCCAGCCAACAAAAAGCCTGTGCCGCGCAAGCCGCCGGGTTGTTCAGCGACGAAATCGCCCCCATCACCGTGACCCAAGGTGTGATCGACAAAGTCATGGGCATGACCACCAAACAAGTGACCGTGAGCGTGGACGAAGGCCTGCGTGAAGGCACCACGGTTGAGGCCATCAGCGGCTTGCGCTCGGCTTTGCCCGGTGGCTTGGTCACGGCAGGCAATGCCAGCCAGTTCTCCGACGGCGCAGGCGCTTGTGTGCTGATGGACGAAAAACTGGCCGAGCAGCGCGGCTTGAAGCCCATGGGCCGATTCCTGGGCTTTGCCGTGGCCGGTTGTGAGCCCGATGAAATGGGCATTGGCCCCGTGTACGCCGTGCCCAAGGCTTTGGCGCGTCTGGGCCTCACTGTGAACGACATCGATCTGTGGGAACTGAACGAAGCCTTTGCCGTGCAGGTGCTGTACTGCCGCGACAAGCTGGGCATTCCGGCCGATCGCCTGAACGTCAACGGCGGCGCGATCGCCGTGGGCCACCCCTACGGTGTGTCGGGCCAGCGCCTCACGGGCCATGCCCTGATCGAAGGCAAGCGCCGTGGTGCCAAGCGCGTGGCGGTGACCATGTGCATTGGCGGCGGCATGGGTGCTTGCGGCATTTTTGAAGTGCTGTGATGCACAAGCGCGTTGACGTCTGATCAACGCGAAGGGCGGCTGGCTTGTGCCTGCCGCCTTTTTTTATGTTTTGAATCTGGATGAGTGTCATGAGCCTGCGTCCCACCGTTGATTTTTTGCTGCACGACTGGCTGAAAGTCGAAAGCCTGCAAAGCCGCGAGCGCTTTGCCGACCACTCGCGTGAAACCTTTGACGCGGTGCTCGACACCTGCGAGCGCATCGCCCGCGAAAAATACGCCCCCTTCAACCGCCTGGTGGACACCCAAGAGCCGCACTTTGACGGCGAAAAAGTCATCCTGCCGCAGGCCACACACGATGCCTACAAGGCCTACGCCGAGTCGGGCATGCTCAGCGCCGCACAAGACTACGAGATCGGCGGCATGCAGCTGCCCTACACGGTCGAAGCCGCCGCCAACGCGTTTTTTGCCATGGCCTCGGTCAGCATTGGCTCGGGCATGCTGACCAGCGGCAACGCCAATTTGCTCATGGTGCACGGCACCGATTTGCAAAAGCAGGTGTTTGCGGCCAACGAATTTTCTGGACGCTTCTCTGGAACCATGTGCCTGTCTGAACCCCAAGCGGGCTCGTCGCTCAGCGATGTGACGACCCGCGCCACGCCCGATGGCGAGGGCTTTGAATCTGACGCTTTAGGGGCGCGTTACCGCCTCAAGGGCAACAAGATGTGGATTTCTTCGGGCGAGCATGAACTGAGTGAGAACATCATCCATTTGGTGCTGGCCAAGATCCCCGACGCGAACGGCCAGTTGGTGCCGGGCGTCAAAGGCATTTCGCTCTTCATCGTGCCCAAAAAGATGGTGGACACGAATGGACAGCTGACGGGCGAGCGCAACGATGTGGCGTTGGCGGGCCTGAACCACAAATGCGGCTGGCGCGGCACCACCAACACCCTGTTGAACTTTGGCGAGGGCAAGTACCCCATCCGAGGAGATACCGGAGCCATTGGGTATTTGGTTGGCAAACCCGGCGAAGGCCTGCGCTGCATGTTCCACATGATGAACGAGGCCCGCATCGGTGTGGGCATGGCTGCCACCATGCTCGGCATGGCCGGTTACTACGCCAGCCTGGACTACGCCAAAAACCGTCCGCAAGGCCGTCCAACCGGGGCAGGGGGCAAAGACGCGAGTCAGCCCCAAGTGCGCATCATCGAACACGCCGACATCAAGCGCATGCTCTTGGCCCAAAAGTCATACAGCGAAGGCGCTTTGGCACTGGCCTTGTACTGCGCCCGTCTGGTCGACGAACAGCACACCGGCACAGCTGAAGACGCGGATGTGGCGCGTTTGCTGCTCGAAGTGCTGACGCCCATCGTTAAGAGTTTTCCGAGTGAGTGGTGCTTGGAAGCCAACAGCCTGGCCATCCAGATTCATGGCGGGTATGGCTACACACGCGATTTTCCGGTGGAGCAGTACTGGCGCGACAACCGCCTGAACATGATCCATGAGGGCACCCACGGCATTCAGGCCATGGACCTGCTGGGCCGCAAGGTGCTCATGGAAAATGGCCGCGGCCTGCAACTCTTGGCCGAGCGCATGCTGGCCACAGCCGCCAACGCCGAGACCCATTGGGCCCCCGAAGCGGCCGCTTTGCGTGATGCCTTGAAACAAGTGGGCCAAGCCACCCAACAAGCTTGGGCCGGAGCCCAGCCTGCCGAGGCTCTGGCCAACGCCGTGCCGTATTTGCAGGCCTTTGGCCACACGGTGATCGCCTGGATCTGGCTGGACGTGGCCAACAGCCTGGGTGAAGACAACAGCCCCGCAGCCCAGGGCCGCCGCGCTGCTTGCCGCTATTTCTTCCGCTATGAGTTGCCCAAAATTGGCGCGTGGCTGAATGTGGTTTGCAGCCGCGATCCCACTTGTGCCGACTTGCCCGAAGAGGCCTTCTGATGATCCGTCACATCGTCATGTGGAATTTGAAGGACCACGCCGAAGGGGCCGACAAATCGACCAACCTCGAAAAGGCGAAAAAGCTGCTGCTGTCGTGCGCTCAAGTCGTGCCCGGTATTCGCGCTTTTGAGGTCGCCACTGCAACGCCTGGCATGGACTGCACGAATGATTTGGTGCTCCACATGCTGCTCGATGACGCGCAGGTGCTAGCGGCGTACCAGAATCACCCGGATCATCTGGCCATCAAACCTTTCATGAAGGCGGTTGTGCAAGAGCGCCGCTGCATGGATTTCATCGTCGAATAACAGGAGTACAAGATGGCACGCACCGTTCAACAACTTTTTGACCTCACGGGCCAAGTCGCTCTGGTCACAGGCGGCTCACGCGGTCTGGGTCTGCAAATGGCCCATGCCCTGGGTGAGGCTGGCGCCAAGATCATGCTCAGCTCCCGCAAAGCGGCCGACCTCGAAGAAGCCGCCGCCGAGTTGCAAGCCGCAGGCATCGATGCCCGATGGATCGCTGCCGACTGCGGCAAAGAAGAAGACATCCGCCG
Source organism: Limnohabitans sp. (assembly GCA_021731425.1). Lineage (GTDB taxonomy): Bacteria > Pseudomonadota > Gammaproteobacteria > Burkholderiales > Burkholderiaceae_C > Limnohabitans_A. The sequence goes on from JAKFXJ010000019.1 coordinate 5,728, forward strand.
TTTGGCTGCTGAAACCATGGAGCGCATGGGGCCCATCGACATCTTGGTCAACAACGCGGGGGCCACTTGGGGCGCTCCGGCCGAAGACCATCCTGTTGAGGCCTGGGACAAGGTGATGAACCTCAACGTACGGGGCTATTTCATCTTGTCGCAAGAAGTGGCCAAGCACAGCTTCATTCCGCGCGGCAAGGGCCGCATCATCAACATCGCCTCGATTGCCGGTCTGGCGGGCAACCCGTCTGAGATGAAGACCATCGCTTACAACACCTCCAAAGGTGCAGTGATCAATTTCACACGCGCCCTGGCGGGCGAGTGGGGCGAGCATGGCATCACCGTGAACGCGATTTGCCCGGGCTTTTTCCCCAGCAAAATGACCTATGGCCTGCTGGAAAAGCTGGGGGCCGACAAGATGGCCGCGGGCGCTCCGCTGCGCCGCTTGGGCGATGACGAGGACTTGAAGGGACTGGCCGTGTTGTTCGCCTCGGATGCGGGCAAACACATCACGGGCCAATGGCTGGCCGTGGACGGTGGCGTGAGTGCCATCATCGGCGGCTGAGACCCATTTTGAGTCTGGACATGAGCATTCCTTTTGGCGCCCACATCCCCTTTGTTGAGCATTTGGGCTTTTCGCTCGAGACATTCGAGGGCGGTGAGTCCGAGCTGCATTTCGCGCCACGGCCCGAACACCTGAACTCCTTCGACGTCACCCATGGCGGCGCGGTCATGACCTTTCTCGATGTCATCATGGCCACCGCTGCACGCAGTGTTGACCCGATCATGGGGGTGGTCACCATCGAGATGAAAACCACCTTCATGCGCCCGGCCCAAGTGCCTGCCGGACAGCATCTGGTTGGCAAAGGCCATTTGAAACACCGCACACGCAGCATGGCGTTCACCGAGGGCAGCGTGTTCGATGCCCAAGGCCAGCTGTGTGCGCACGCCACCGGCACGTTCAAGTACGTGAGCCGCCGCGAAAAACCATCCATTTCAACCGACTAACCCCTACATACCGTCTGGAGACCTTCATGCCCATCAACCACCGCATCGTTTTAGACAACCGCCCTCAAGGCGAAGCCACCGTCAATAACTTCAAAATGGTCGAGGTGTCTTTGCCTGAACTGCAAGAAGGTCAGGTGCTGGTTTGCCACCACTACATGAGCCTGGACCCCTACATGCGCGGACGCATGAACGAGAGCAAGAGCTACGCCGTGCCCCAGCCTTTGGGTGAAGTCATGATTGGCGGCACCGTGGGCGAGGTGGTGGACAGCCGCCACCCCAAATTCAAGGCCGGTGACCAAGTGGTGGGCATGGGCGGCTGGCAAGAGTACAGCGTGGTGGATGCCAATGTGATCGGTGCATTGCGCAAAGTCGACACCACCCATGTGCCGCTGTCGCACTATTTGGGCGCTGTGGGCATGCCCGGTGTGACGGCTTGGTATGGCTTGGTCAAAATCATCAACCCCAAGGCGGGCGAGACGGTGACCGTGAGCGCGGCCAGTGGCGCGGTGGGCAGTGCTTATGGTGCACTGGCCAAAGCCCGTGGCTGCCGCGTGGTGGGCATTGCCGGTGGCAAAGACAAATGCGACTACGTGGTCAATGAATTGGGCTTTGACGCCTGCATCGACTACAAAGAGCACAAGGACTACCTGAGCCTGTCCAAAGCCCTGCGCGAAGCCTGCCCGAACGGCATCGATGGCCATTTTGAAAACGTGGGCGGCATGGTGCTCGACGCGGTCATGCTACGCACCAACGCCTTCGCACGCATTGCCGTGTGCGGCATGATCGCGGGCTACGACGGCGCACCGCTGCCCATGGCCAGCCCGGCCTTGATTTTGGTCAACCGCATGAAGATCGAAGGCTTCATCGTCAGTGAGCACATGGAAGTCTGGCCCGATGCCCTGCAAGAGCTCGGCACCCTGGTGGGAACCGGCAAGCTGCGCCCCCGTGAATCCGTGGCCCAAGGCCTGGCCGCTGCACCTGAGGCTTTCTTGGGTCTGCTCAAAGGCAAGAACTTTGGCAAGCAGTTGGTCAAACTGATCTGAGTCACCGCACATGTCCGATCTGATCCTGC
>JAKFXJ010000100.1 GCA_021731425.1 Limnohabitans sp.
GGTCGATGCCGCTTTGACCAATGAAGTCTTCGTGCAGCGATTTTCCCGCGTCTTCTTCGAGGTGGGCACGCTCCAGGCGCACGGTTTTTCGAACAGTTTCTTTGCCTTCTTCCAAAAAGAACGACACCTCGCCGCCTTGCACGACCGGGATCTCGAACTGGCTGATCTGGTAGCCCTTGGGCAGGTCGGGGTAGAAGTAGTTTTTGCGGGCAAAAATGCTGCGCTCAGCAATGTGCGCGTTGATGGCCAGACCGAATTCGATGGCGCGTTCCACAGCGCCCATGTTCATCACGGGCAGCGTGCCGGGGAGGGCCATGTCCACAGCGCAGGCTTGCGTGTTGGGTTCGGCGCCAAACGCCACCGAGGCGCGGCTGAAGATCTTGCTCTTGGTTGAGAGTTGGGCGTGTGTTTCGAAGCCGATGACGACTTCGTAGCCTTGGACGAGTTTGCTCATGTCAGATGCCCTCCGGCTTGCGAAGGTGGAAATCGGTCGCTTGTTGCAGAAGGTGTGCGGCGTTCAACAACTGGGCTTCCTTGAAGTAGTTGCCGATCAGCTGCAGGCCCACGGGCATGCCTTGTGCGCCAAAGCCTGCGGGCAGGCTCATGCCAGGCAGGCCCGCCAGCGAGGCGGGCAGCGTGAAGATGTCGGCCAGGTAGTCGGCCACGGGGTCGCCCGCGTTCTCGCCAAACTTCCAGGCCACAGATGGGGCCACGGGGCCTGCGATCACGTCGCATTCTTTGAACGCATTTTGGAAATCGTCGGCGATCATGCGGCGGATTTTTTGGGCCTGCAGGTAGTAGGCGTCGTAGTAGCCGTGGCTCAAAACATAAGCGCCCGTCATGATGCGGCGCTTGACCTCGTTGCCAAAGCCTTCGGCGCGGGTCTTTTTGTACATGTCCACCAAGTCGGTGTAGTCCTTGGCCCGGTGGCCGAACTTCACGCCGTCAAAGCGGCTGAGGTTGGAGCTGGCTTCGGCCGGGGCAATGATGTAGTACACCGGAATCGACAGCTCGGTGCGCGGCAGGCTGATGGGCACCAGCTTGGCACCGAGTTTTTCATACTCGCGCAAAGCGCCATCGACTGCGGCACGCACATCAGCCGCAAGGCCTTCACCAAAAAACTCTTTGGGAATGCCAATGCGCAGGCCTTCAATCGAGTTGTTGAGCGATGCCGCAAAGTCTTCGCTGGGCATGTCCAGCGAGGTCGAGTCGCGGTCCAAATCTGCGCCACACATGGGGCTGAGCAACAAGGCGCAGTCTTCGGCGCTGCGGGCCATGGGGCCAGCTTGGTCGAGGCTGGAGGCGTAGGCGATCATGCCGTAACGGCTTGCGCGGCCATAGGTGGGCTTGATGCCGGTGATGCCGCAAAAGCTGGCGGGCTGGCGGATCGAGCCGCCGGTGTCGGTGCCGGTGGCGGCCGGCGCCAGGCCAGCGGCCACAGCGGCGGCGCTGCCGCCCGATGAGCCGCCGGGCACGCGGGCCGTGTCCCAAGGGTTTTGCACCGGACCGTAGGCCGAGTTTTCGTTGGCCGAGCCCATGGCGAATTCGTCGCAGTTGAGCTTGCCCAAAGTGACCATGCCCGCCGTGCGCAGGCGCTGCACCACGGTGGCGTCAAAGGGGGAGCGGTAGCCGCTCAAAATCTTGGAGCCTGCGGTGGTCGCGAAATCGCGGGTGACGAACACGTCCTTGTGCGCCACGGGCACGCCTTCCAGCGGTCCGGCGGTGCCGTCGGCCAGTTTCGCGTCGGATGCGCGGGCTTGGGCCAGCGTCACTTCGCTGTCGATGTCCAGGAAGGCGTTGTGCGGGTTGCCGCCCATGCGGGCCAAAAAGCGGGTGGCGACTTCGACGGCGCTGACCTCTTTGGTCTGTAAAAGGGTGGCCAGCGCTTTCACGCTGAGGTTGTGCAGTTCACTCATGGCTTACTCGATGACTTTGGGGACCAGGAACAGGCCGCGCTCGACGGCGGGGGCGCTTTGCTGGTTCAGATCGCGTTGGTTGGGTTCGCTCGCCTCATCGGGGCGCAGGCGCAGCGTGATGTCCTGAATGGCCGCCACGGGGTGGGCCATGGGGGTGATGCCGGTGGTGTCCACCGCCTGCATGGCTTGCACAATGCCAAAAAAGCCGTTGATCTGAGTGAGCATGCGCTCACTTTCTTCGGGCTTAAGTTCCAGCCGGGCGAGGTTCGCAATCCGGGCAATATCCTGCGGGGTCAGGGACATGGTTTGAAAAGAGTTGTAAAGGACGTGTTTTTACGGCTTGAACGGGGCCTGGGAGCGCCCGTTTCGCCGGGGGATCGGGTATTATCCTGCGTTTGGTGCCGCTCACTGCGCAGTCTCCGAGCCCGCCCTGATGACACCCCTGATTTGACCGGCGCACTTTCCCAGCATGCCACCTGTGGGCCTGGGCCAGGTTGCGTCAAAGGACCCTTGAATGTTTTCCTCTTTTCGCCGCTATTTTTCCAGTGACCTGGCCATTGACCTGGGCACTGCCAACACCCTGATTTTTGTGCGTGACAAGGGCATCGTGCTCGATGAGCCTTCGGTGGTCGCGATCCGCCACGAAGGTGGCCCCCAAGGCAAAAAGACTTTGCAAGCCGTCGGTCACGAGGCCAAAGCCATGCTGGGCAAAGTGCCCGGCAACATCGAAGCCATTCGCCCCATGAAGGACGGCGTGATCGCCGACTTCACCGTGACCGAGCAGATGCTCAAGCAGTTCATTCGCATGGTGCACCCCCGCAGCACCTTCCGCCCCAGCCCCCGCATCATCATTTGTGTGCCTTGCGGCTCCACCCAGGTGGAGCGTCGCGCCATTCGCGAATCGGCTTTGGGCGCAGGCGCCTCCGAGGTGTACCTGATTGAAGAACCAATGGCCGCAGCCATTGGCGCAGGTTTGCCTGTGTCAGAAGCTTCGGGCTCCATGGTGGTCGACATCGGCGGCGGCACCACCGAGGTGGGTGTGATCTCGCTGGGCGGCATGGTCTACAAAGGCAGCGTGCGTGTGGGTGGCGACAAGTTCGACGAAGCCATCATCAGCTACATCCGCCGCAACTACGGCATGCTGATCGGCGAGCCCACTGCAGAAGCCATCAAGAAAAACATCGGCTCGGCGTTTCCGGGCAGCGAAGTCAAGGAGATGGAAGTCAAAGGCCGCAACCTGTCCGAAGGCGTGCCACGCAGCTTCACCATCAGCTCCAACGAAATCCTCGAGGCCTTGACCGATCCTCTCAACCAGATCGTGTCGGCCGTGAAGACTGCGCTGGAACACACACCGCCAGAATTGGGTGCCGACATCGCTGAGCGCGGCATGATGCTGACCGGTGGTGGTGCCTTGTTGCATGATTTGGACCGTCTGCTGGCTGAAGAGACCGGCTTGCCCGTGTTGGTGGCTGAAGACCCACTGACCTGCGTGGCCCGCGGTTGCGGCATGGCGCTGGAGCGCATGGACCAGCTGGGCAGCATTTTCACCAGCGAATAAGCCCTTGTCGGATGCTGCTCCGCCGCATCCTCACTTTCTCATTTCACCACCATCCGGTGCAATTGAACCATGGCCCTGGATACGCTTGAACGCAGTGCACCGCCGATCTTTCGGCAAGGCCTGTCTGCGACTTCCAAGACGCTGTTGTTGGGGCTGCTGGCGGTGCTGCTGATGGCGGCCGACCATCGGATGCAGATTTCTCAGCCCATCCGCTCGGGCGTGGCCTTGGTGCTGTCTCCCTTACAGTGGTTGTCGCTGCAGCCCGTGCATGCGTTCAACGCCCTGACGCGTTACTTTGGCGATCTGCAAAACGCACAAGATGCGGCTTTGAACTTTCAGACCCGCACCATCGCCCAAGCCCAACGTTTGCAGCAGGTAGAGCAGCTCAGCCAAGAGAACGCTCATTTGCGGCAGTTGCTTGAACTGCGTGCCCAAGTGGCGGGTCCCGCCAAGGCGGTGCAGGTGCTTTATGACACGTCTTACCCCTATACCCAGCGCGTGGTGGTGGACCGTGGTTTGTTGGCCGGAATCGTGCAAGGCTCGGCCGTCATTGACACGGCTGGGGTGGTGGGGCAGGTCACGCGCGTTTATCCTTTGGTCAGCGAGGTCACGCTGCTGACCGACCGGGCGCAGAGCATCCCGGTCATGAACGCCCGAAGCGGCAGCCGCTATGTGGCCCATGGTGACCCGCAAACCCTGGGCGGCTCGCTGGATTTGAAGTTTGTACCCGCGGGTGCGGACATGCAAAAAGGCGATTTGTTGACCACCAGTGGCATCGATGGGGTGTATCCGGCGGGCTTGCATGTGGGGCGCATTGCCCGAATTGACCGACGTGTGGACTCGTCGTTTGCCCGTGTTCACGCCGAGCCCATGGCCACCGAGCGAGGACGGCATTTGCTGGTGCTGTTGCCGGTCAAGGACTGGCCAGAACCCCCGAAGCCTGAAGAGCCCAAAGCGGCCAAAGCCAAAGGGGCAACATCTGCCGTGCCCGCTGGAGCCAAACCATGATCATGCCCGCAGGGCGTCCCCTGCTCTTGCCCGCCAACCCCAAGTTCATTGCGTTGAGTTTTCTGTTGGCCCTCTTGCTGCACATGTTGTTGGGGCTGCTGGGCTGGTACTGGCTGCCTGATGTGCTGGCCATCGTGATGGTCTTCTGGACCGTGCACGAGCCACGCCGTGTCGGCCTGGTGCTGGCCTTCCTATTGGGTTTGGCCTTGGATGTGCACGAGTCGGCTTTGCTCGGGCAAAACGCGCTGTCCTATGTGGTGCTTTCAGGGCTGTCCACGGTGGCGCAGCGGCGCATGCTGTGGTTCCCTTTGCGCGAGCAGGCCTTGCAAATTTTGCCGCTCTTTGTCGTGGCCGCTGTGGTGGAGTGGCTCACGCGTTTGGTGGCGCATGACACCTGGCCCGCGTGGAGCCAGCTGCCTGGGCCTTTGTTGCAAGCGGCCTTGTGGCCTTTGGTGGGGGCCTTGCTGCTGGCGCCCCAGCATCGCGCGTTCGAGCGAGACGATATTCGTCCGCTTTGAGCATGTCGTGGAACCTGTCCTCACTGTCTGAGTTGCGCGACACCCGCGCTGAAATTCTGCGCTTCCAAAACCGTGTGCAGGTCATGCAGTGGGTGGTCTTGTGTTGCTTTTTGCTGTTGGCCAGCCGGTTGATTTACTTGCAAGTGGTTCGCCACGACGATCTGTTGGCGCAGGCCGAAAACAACCGCACAGCCATCTTGCCCACCGTGCCACCGCGGGGCACGATTTTGGACCGCAATGGCGTTGTGCTGGCGAGCAACTATTCGGCCTACACCCTGGAGATCACGCCCTCGAAGGTCAAGGACCTGGAGGCCACCATCAATGAGCTGGCCGAGTTGGTGGACATCCAGACCAAAGACCGTCGCCGCTTCAAGCGCTTGCGTGAGGAGTCCAAGAGTTTTGACTCGCTGCCCATTCGCAATCGCTTGACCGACGAAGAGGTGGCCCGCTTCAGTGCGCAAAGCTACCGGTTCCCGGGTGTGGAAATCAAGGCCCGCTTGTTCCGCCAGTACCCCTACAGCGAACTGGCCAGCCACGTGATTGGCTACATCGGGCGCATCAACCAGCGTGACAAGGAGCGGCTGGAAGAGGAAGAGGACGCTGCGTCCAACTACCGGGGTACCGAATACATTGGCAAGCTGGGTGTGGAGCAACGCTACGAGCGCGAGCTCCACGGCATCACGGGTGTCAACGAAGTGGAAACTTCAGCCGGTGGCCGGGCCACCCGCAGCCTGTCCAGTCGACCGGCCATACCTGGGCAAAACGTGGTGTTGTCCGTCGACATTCAGTTGCAGAAAATGGCGGAAGACCTCTTTGGTAATCGGCGCGGCGCCTTGGTGGCACTGGATCCGAACAATGGGGAGGTGCTGGCCTTTGTCAGCAAGCCGACTTTCGACCCCAACTTGTTTGTGGACGGCATCGATGTCGAGAATTGGCAGATGCTCAATGAGTCCATTGACAAGCCCTTGCTCAACAGGGCACTGCGCGGCACTTACCCACCCGGTTCAACCTACAAGCCCTTCATGGCCATGGCCGCATTGTCGACGGGCAAACGCAGCGCCAGCACCATCATCAACGATGCAGGTTCATGGACGTATGGCGGGCACACTTTCCGTAGCCATGGCGATGCCGGGCTCGGACCGGTGGACATGGTGCGCTCTATTGTGCTGTCGAGCAATGTGTACTACTACTCGCTGGCCAATGAAATGGGCGTGGATACGATCCATGACTTCATGAAGCCGCTGGGTTTTGGCCAGATCACCGGGATCGATTTGCCCGGAGAGGTGCGAGGCATTTTGCCCAGCACTGAATGGAAGCGGAACTATTACAAGAAACCCGAGCAAAAGAAATGGTACGGCGGCGAGACCATTTCCTTGGGCATCGGTCAGGGTTACAACACCTTCACCATGCTGCAACTGGCCTCGGCCACCGCCACCCTGGCCAATGGTGGCATGCAGTTCAAACCCCGAGTGGTCACGGCCACACAGGACGCGCTGACCCACGCCCAGACCCAAGTGAGCGCCCAGCAGCCGCAGGATCTGGGTTACAAGCCAGAGCACATGGAGGTGGTGCGCAACGGCTTGGTAGGGGTGGTCACCTCGGGCACCTCGGCGCGGGTGTTTGCTGGCGCGGGATACACCAGTGCGGGCAAAACCGGCACAGCGCAGGCGGTGACCATCGGTCAAAAGGACAAATACGATGCAGGCAAGCTGTCCGAATACCAGCGCGACCATGCCTTGTACATGGCCTATGCACCTGCCGAGAATCCGAAAATAGCGGTGGCGGTGGTGGTGGAGAACGCGGGTTTTGGTGCCGCCTCGGCAGCCCCGATTGCTCGGCGCGTGTTTGACTATTGGCTGCTGGGGCAATACCCCAGTGAAGAGGACATGGCCGCCACACAAAAAGGCCAGACTGCCGCGCCGATTGGCAAGCCTCGTAATAAAACCGAAGTGCCCTTGATCGCCCCCAAAGCGCTGACTGCGGGCAAAGCCGATCAGCCCTGATTCATCGCAAGGCCAGGCTGTTCAGCTGGCGTAGACCGTGTCCAAGCTGGCGAAACCTTTGACTTCGATCGGGTTACCAAACGGGTCCATGAAGAACATGGTCCACTGCTCGCCTGGCCACCCCGCAAAGCGCAGGTGGGGCTCGACCACAAACTTCATGTGCTTGGCTTGCAGGCGATCGGCCAGTGCTTGCCAATCGGCCTTTTGCAAGACCAGACCAAAGTGCGGCATCGGCACCAAGTGGTCGCCCACATGGCCGGTCAGGGTGGTTTTAAAAGGCTCGCCCAAGTGCAGAGAAATTTGGTGCGAAAAAAAGTCAAAGTCCACCCAAGTGTTGGTGGATCGGCCTTCCTGGCAGCCGAGCACATCGCCGTAAAAGCGACGCGCTTCGTCCAGGTCGGTGACGTGAAAAGCGAAATGAAACAGGCTGTGCATGCGTTCAAGCATATCAGCCCCAAAAGCCCCGCGGCAGAGGGAAGAACCCGAAGTCTGGGCGGCTAGCGGTGGTGCTCCGACAGGCTTTGGCAGCCGAAGCAACGCTTGGCCGTGGGGTAGGCACTCAGGCGGGCAGGGGGAATGCTGACGCCACATTCGGTGCAGATGCCGTAGGTGCCAGCTTGGTAGCGTTCCAGCGCGGCATCGATCTCGCCCAACTCGGCGGTTTCGTGTTCGTTCATGGCGAACTCGTCGTTACGCTCCGATATGGCTTGGGCGCGGTCATCAAAACTGCGCACATCGTGCTCTGCCGCCATGTCCGCACGAGAGACCAGGCCACCGCGCTCTTGGGCGA
>JAKFXJ010000275.1 GCA_021731425.1 Limnohabitans sp.
GCTGGCAAAGTGGCGGTACAGGGCGGCTTCGCTCACACCGATTTTGGCGGCCAGGCCGGCCGTGGTCACACGTTCGGCGCCGGGCTGCTCCAGCATGGCGGCCAGGGTTTGCAAAATTTGCAAACGGCGCTCGCCCGGTTTGGGGCGCTTGCGCGTGGGGGCCGACGCCTCGTCGGCCGTGGGCTCGTGTGGTTCTTGGTCTGGCATGTCTCTCCCTTTTTTCTTCGAGCCGCCCAGCTTGGCGGTGGGTCGCGCCTCAGCGGCTCTTGATCATGGTGCCGAAGGCCTGCTCCGACAAGACTTCGAGCAGCATGGCGTGGGGCACGCGGCCGTCGATGATGTGCACGGCGTTCACGCCGCTCTTGGCCGCGTCCAGAGCGCCTGCAATTTTGGGGATCATGCCGCCGCTGATGGTGCCGTCGGCACACAGCTCGTCGATGCGGTTGGGTGTCAGCTCGGTCAGCAGCTGGCCTTCTTTGTCGAGCACGCCGCGAATGTTGGTGAGCATGAGCAGTTTTTCAGCTTGCAGCACGGTGGCGAGCTTGGCCGCCACCACATCGGCGTTGATGTTGTAGCTCTCGTTGTGCTCGCCAAAACCGATGGGGCTGACCACCGGGATGAAGGCGTCGTCTTGCAGGCATTTGAGAATGGCCGGGTCGATGCTTTCGATCTCACCGACTTGGCCCACGTCGTGGACCTTGCTCGGGTCTTGGCTGTCCACCAGGCGCAGTTTTTTGGCGCGGATCAGGCCCCCGTCACGGCCCGTCAGGCCCACGGCTTTGCCGCCTGCGCGGTTGATCATGCCCACGATGTCTTGTTGCACTTCGCCGCCCAGCACCCACTCGACCACTTCCATGGTTTCGGCATCGGTCACGCGCATGCCCTGGATGAATTCACCGGTTTTGCCCAGTCGCTTCAAGGCCGTTTCGATTTGTGGACCACCGCCGTGCACCACCACCGGGTTCATGCCCACCAGTTTGAGCAACACCACGTCTTCTGCAAAGGCCTGCTGCAGGGCCGGGTCGGTCATGGCGTTGCCGCCGTATTTGATGACCAGGGTCTTGCCGTGAAACTTGCGGATGTAGGGCATGGCCTGGGCCAGGATCTGGGCTTGGTCGTGCGGCGCAACAGTGGGGGCGGCGGTGGATTCGGTCATGGCGAAAAAGCTTCAACAAATGGACAGATGATAAGAACCGGGCGATGGCAAACACACCCATGCGGACAATTGTGCCGCAAGCGCACGGGTCATCCGAGGATCTCGGCCAGCATGCGGTTGACGCCCTGCTGCCAAGGCGGCAGCACGAGGCCAAAGGCCTCTTGCAGCTTGTGTGTGGCCAGGCGCGAGTTGAGCGGGCGCTGCGCGGGTGTGGGGAAGGCCGAGGTGGGCACAGCGGCGATCTCGCCCACCTTGAGGGCCAATCCGGGCTGGGTGAGCCGGGCCTGCGCGATCACATGGCTGGCGTAGCCGTGCCAAGTGGTCTGGCCCGCGGCCACCAAGTGGTAGAGGCCGCCGAGCGCGGGCTGCAACAAAGTGGCGCGGATGGCGTGCGCCGTGACGTCGGCGATCAGGTCGGCCCCGGTGGGTGCGCCGTGCTGGTCGTCAATGACGGTGAGGCGTTCGCGCTCGGCGGCCAGGCGCAGCATGGTTTTGGCAAAGTTGCCACCCCGCGCGGCATAAACCCAGCTGGTGCGAAAAATCAGGTGCGCACAGCCGCTGGCCACGATGGCCTGCTCGCCTTCGAGTTTGGTCTGTCCGTACACACTCAGCGGCCCGGTGGCGCTGCCCTCTTGCCACGGGCTTTGGCCCTGGCCGTTGAACACGTAGTCGGTGGAGTAATGCACCAGCAAAGCCCCGATTTGTGCCGCCGCCTGCGCCAGCGCGGCAGGTGCGGCGGCATTGAGGCAACGGGCCAGTTCGGGCTCGCTTTCGGCTTTGTCCACGGCGGTGTGCGCGGCGGCGTTCACGATGACATCAGGTTGAAAGGCCAACACCGTTTGCGCCAAGCGCTCGGGCTGGCTCAGGTCACCACAAAAGTCGGTGCTGTGCCGGTCCAGCGCCAACACCTCGCCCAAGGGCGCCAAGCTGCGCTGCAGCTCCCAGCCGACCTGGCCGTTTTTGCCCAAAAGGAGAATTTTCATGAGGCGTTGTATTGCTTGCTGACCCACTCGCGGTACGCGCCACTTTGCACATGCTGCACCCACTCGGGGTTGGCCAGGTACCACTCGACGGTTTTGCGGATACCGGTCTCAAACGTTTCGGCGGGCTTCCAGCCCAGCTCGGCTTCGAGTTTGCGGGCGTCGATGGCGTAGCGGCGGTCGTGGCCGGGGCGGTCGGTCACGTAGGTGATCTGGCTGGCATAAGTGCCGCCATCGGCTTTGGGGCGCATCTCGTCAAGCAACTTGCAAATGGTTTGCACGATCTCGATGTTGGGCTTTTCGTTCCAGCCGCCCACGTTGTAGACCTCGCCCAAGCGCCCGGCTTCGAGCACACGGCGGATCGCACTGCAGTGGTCTTTGACGTAGAGCCAATCGCGGATTTGCATGCCGTCGCCATACACCGGCAAAGGCTTGCCCGCCAAGGCGTTGACGATCATGAGCGGGATGAGTTTTTCGGGGAAGTGGTAGGGCCCGTAGTTGTTGCTGCAGTTGGTGGTGAGCACCGGCAAGCCATAGGTGTGGTGCCAGGCGCGGACCAGGTGGTCACTGGCGGCCTTGCTTGCGCTGTAGGGGCTGTTGGGCTCGTAGCGATGCGTTTCGGTGAAAGCCGCATCGCCCTTGGCCAAAGAGCCGTAGACCTCGTCGGTGGACACATGCAAAAACCGGAAGGCCGATTTTTCAGTCGCGGGCAAGTCGCCCCAAAAGCCCCGCACCGCTTCGAGCAGGTTGAAGGTGCCCACAATGTTGGTCTGGATGAACTCGCCCGGGCCATGGATGGAGCGGTCCACATGGCTTTCGGCCGCGAAGTTGACCACGGCACGGGGGCGGTGCTCAGCCAGCAGGCGGCTGACCAAGGCGCTGTCGCCGATGTCGCCTTGCACCAGTTGATGGCGTGCATCGCCTTGCAGGCTGGCCAAGGTTTCGGGGTTGCCCGCGTAGGTCAGTTTGTCGAGATTGACGACTGGCTCATCACTGGCAGCCAGCCAGTCCAGCACGAAGTTGGCGCCAATAAAACCTGCGCCGCCGGTCACCAAAATGGTCATGAGATGTGAAAAAGTCTGGGCGCAACGGGCGCTGCACCACCTGTGCTGGATTTTAGAAGCTTTCGTCTTGCATCGGGCTCAGGTTAAAGTGGCGGCAACATTCAGGAAATGACCCATGGCCACATCCAAGTCCACACCCCAAAAAGCCACCCCCGCGCAGCCCACCGACGAGGCCTTTGCGCCACCCGCACACCAAGTGTGGCTGGCGGGCCTCGGGGCCATGGCCAAAGCGCAAGAGCAAGGCAGCAAAGCCATCGAAACCCTGCTCAGTGATGGTCTGGCCTTTCAACGCAAAAGCCAGGCCGAAGCCCAGCAGCGCCTGCAAGAAGCAACAGAGCGTCTGAGCCATTTGGCCAGCGACTTTGGGCAGAGCGCTTCCGGGCGTGTGGACAAACTCGAGCACCTGTTTGAAGACCGCGTGGCCAAAGCCCTGCACCGGCTGGGCATGCCGTCTTTGCTGGACATCCAGATGCTGAGCGAGCGTGTGGCGCAGCTGGAGTCGCAAGTGCAGGCACTGCAAGGCCCAACCAGCAAGGCTTCACCAGCGGCCAAGAAACCTGCTGCCCAAAAACAAGCAGCCAAAGCGAGCAGACCGGTTGCAAAACCTGCGGCTGAATCGCGCAAAAAAACTGCCTGATGACTGCTTGAAGCCCGCCACCGCAGACTGCACATGGCCAAAAAAGCCCCCCGCCGTACCGCCGAGCGCATAGCGCAGGTGACGCTGGATCTGTTCAACCGTTTTGGCGAGCCCAATGTCTCGACCACGCTGATTTCGGCCGAGTTGGGCATCAGCCCGGGCAATCTGTACTACCACTACCCGTCCAAGGACGCCTTGGTCAACCAACTGTTTGACCAGTACGAAGCGGCCATGTTGTCCTTGCTCGATGCGGCACCCGATGTGCGGGATGTGGAAGACACCTGGTTTTTCCTGCACTCGCTGTTTGAGCAGGTGTGGAACCACCGCTTTTTGTACCGCGACCTGAACAACCTGTTGTCGGGCAACCGCCACCTGGAGACGCACTTCCACGCGGTGCTCGAGCGCAAGACCTTGGCCTTTCGGCAGATGCTGGAATCCTTAGGCGCAGTGGGCCTGATGCGCATCGATGCCGACCACATCGAGACCCTGTCGGCGAGCCTGTCGGTGATGGTGACCTATTGGCTCAGTTACGAATATGTGCGCAACCCGCGACAGGCCATGGAGCCAGCCAGTGCCGGACTGGCTTTGACGCGGGGGGCGCAGCATGTGCTGGCGCTGCTGACACCCTACATGGCCGACCCGCAGGTGCAACAGCACCTGCAGGCCTTGACCGCCGCCTACAGCGCTCCCGGCGCGGCTTAAGCCCCTGGAAAGGGCCAGAAAAAAGGTTCAGGCAAAGCGCTGGGCCGCCAGCGCCAGCAAGCCATCAAAAATCAGGTTGTCCACCAACTCGAAACGCACCGACATGCTCGGGGCCATTTTCCAGCCCGCACCACCGGTCATGATGCAAATGGGCTCTTGGCCGGTGTGCTCGCGCAGGTGCTGCACCATGCGCTCGCAGGCCCCGGCAATGGCATAGGTGCCGCCGCTGGTCAGGGCGTCGCTGGTGTTGGTCGGAAAGGGCCTGACATCGCCCGTGGGCACATGCAAACCGGCAGTGCCCGACTCGAGCGCTCGCAGCATGATGCCGTGGCCGGGCAGGATCAGACCACCCAGAAAACGGCCCTGCGCGTCGATTGCTTCCACTGTCACGGCCGTGCCGACCATGACCACCACCAAGGGACGCGACTGGCCTGTGGCCAGCATGCGGTGACGCGCCCCGATCATGGCCACCCAGCGGTCCGACCCCAAGCGCGATGGGTGGTCATAGCCGTTGGTCAGCCCTGCCTCTTGTGCACTGGGCACCACCCATTGGGGCGTGAAGTCCCACAGATCCATTTGCTCTTGCACGCGGCGCTTGATGGCGTCGCCAGCCACCACACATCCCAGCATCTGGTCGGGCTTGGTCAAGGTGGACCAAGGGCCTTCCGACAGGCGATCGATGTTTTCGAGGAACTCTGCACCTTGTGCAAGCAATTGGCCTTTGGGGCTCGGGTGGTCGTACAGCGCCCATTTCAGGCGCGTGTTGCCCACATCGATGGCTAAAAATGTCATCCGCCGATGATAATGAATTTCAGTCACCGAAACGGCCGGGCCACGCGTCTGTGAACTCAGCCGAAGATTCAGCGCTGAACTCAGCCGCTCAGGCCAGCGTTTTGTGCCTTGCGGATGGCGTCTTGTGCATCCCGGTCCGAGCGCGTAGGGGTGTCCGTGCCATCCACTTGCAAAAGCAAGCCCAAAAGCTTGGCCCCATGTTCAACGGCCATGGAGGCGTACTTGATGTCCCCCTGGACCAGCGCACTGGCCATCAGCTCCACCCGCTCATAAGCATGGATGTTGCCCGCCACTTTGCCCGCCACAATGATGCGGCTCGCCAAGACATCGCCTTGAACCTCGCCGTTGGGCCCGATCACCACGGAAATGGCCTGGTCTCTGGGCGCTTCGATGTTGCCCACCACCTTGCCATCGATGCGCACGCTTTCCTGCAAACGCAGGCAGCCATGGATTTCAGCGTGGCGACCAATCAGGGTGTCGAACTTTTCCTGACTCATCACCAAAGGCGTGTGGGTGCTTTTCTTTTTGCCAAACATGCGCGTCTCCTTGTTGTCCAGTTCAGAGGGGGTCAGGATTGCGCCCATGCGGCCAGCGCTTTGGCTGGGTGCATGGCACGTCCTTTGAATATCACTTCGTAATGTAAATGAGGTCCGGTAGAACGCCCAGTGTTGCCCAAGGTGCCCACCACATCATGGCGCTGGAGCACATCTTGGGGCTTGACCTGAATGGTTTTGAGATGGGCGTAGCGTGTGACAAAGCCGTCCGCATGGGCCACCTCCACCATATTGCCATAGGCACCCGCATATTCTGCACTCAGCACCACCCCGTCCGCTGTGGCCAGAACAGGTGTGCCGATGGGCGCCACAAAATCAATGCCCTCGTGCATGCTGGGCAAGTGGGTGAGCGGGTCGGCACGCACCCCAAAAGTGCTGCTCAGCAGAAAGTCACCCGAAAGCGGCAGCACGGTCGGCACGCGATCCAAGCGCCCCAGATCGCTTTGCCAGCGCTCCTGCATCTCGGCCAAGGCCTTGTCGTAGTGGACGACTTTCTCCAGCGACTGGTCGATTTGGTGGTTCAGTTTCCGAGACGAGAAGCCCCAAGTGGTCAACAAATTCATGGGGCCACCCTTACCGGCCACCGTCTCGCGCCCAGAGGGGCCTGTAAAAGGCAGCAGTTTCTCGATGCCCAAACGCCCCAGAACCTTGTCTTTGATGGCCTCGATTTCGTGCAGACGCTCGGACACACCACTGAGGTGCTGGTTCAGAACTTCCAGTTTCTCCCGGTAAATGGCCTCGACTCTTTGCTGTTCGCTTTGGCTGGTCACGCCGCCCATGCGGTGGGCCAATTCGGGCACATATTCAACCGCCACCCTCAAACCGATCAAGTGGAACAAAAAACCCAGAAGCACCAGAAAACTCGACACGGCGGCCAAGGCGGTCAACACGGTACGGGTGGTGATGGAAAAAGTGACCACCCTGTCCGCTGGACCTGCTACCCAAATCAATTGCATATGCGCTCCAAGAGGTCTTGATCCGATGAGAAAGCTTTTATTTATACCAAAAGTATTTAATAAGTCAATTCATCGACCAAGGTCTTGAGGCCAAATCTTGTGGCCGCGCTGGAGGCTCAGGTCTTCATAAAGCGGGTCGGGCCACGGGCATGACCGACTCGTAAGCCCGGGCTGCACGCAGCACCAAGGCGTCGCCAAACATGGGACCCACGATCTGCAGGCCCATCGGCAAGCCGCTGCGGGTCAGGCCACAGGGCACCGTGATGGCGGGTTGCTGGGTGAGGTTGAAGGGGTAGCTGAACGGCGTCCAACCCAGCATGGACACCGGGTTCATGGCCACCGTCCCAGCCGGACGCGCCTCAAAAGCCGGAATGGCAACCGCTGGCGTGACCAGCAGGTCGTAGCGCTGCATGAACTGGCGCATGTGCGAACCCAAGACACCGCGGCGTTGGTTGAGTTGTTGGATTTGCAAGGCGCTGAGCTGCGCACCCAACTCGGCCTCGGTCTGGAAGTCGGGGTCGGCCACGGCCTGCTGCGCGGCGCTCAAGCCTTTCCAGACGGTGTAAGCGCCCAAAAACCAAAGCCCTGTGGTGATCTCCAAGGGGTCTTCGAAGCCCGGGTCAACCTGCTCCACATGGGCACCCAGAGCCTGCAGCTGCTGCACAGCGGCATGCACTGCAGCGGCGATTTCAGGGTCCACGTTCTGCGCATAACCCAAGGTGGGCGAGTAGGCGATCTTGAGGCCTCGGATGCCGTCTTCCAGGCCCACGGTGTAGTCACTCGCTTCGGGGGGCAGTGATGTCCAGTCGCGGGCATCGGGCTGCTTGAGCACATTGGTCATCAAGGCGGCGTCGCGCACGCTCATGGTGTGGCCCCAAGTGCGCCACCGAACCAAAGGGGGACAAGGGGTAGGCGGGCACGCGGCCGAAGC
>JAKFXJ010000068.1 GCA_021731425.1 Limnohabitans sp.
CGTGGCATAAGAGCGCACGCGCAAAGGGTCGTCCGCGGCTAAAAAGAGTTTGCCCACTGACGTCAAGTGCAATGGGGCCCGTCCGCCAATCGCTCGGACCACCTGCATGCCGGAGCGTTCGCTGTAAGCGCGTTCGATGTAGACGATTTCATCACCTTGGCGCATGCTCAAGTTGACCGGCTGCTGAATGAGTTTGTGCAAATCACGCATGGGCGCCAAGGCGGCGTCTCGCACGTTGAGGCGGCCCTTGACCATGTTGCCCAGCTCCAGCAAACGCATGCCCAAGCGGTAGCTGCCGGCCTCCGGACGGTCCACAAAACGGCCCGTGGCCAAGTCGTTGAGGATGCGGTGCGCGGTGGAAGGATGCAGCCCTGTTTTTTGACTGATTTCCTTGAGGGAGATGGCTTCTTCGCGCGAGGCCAGAACATCGATCAGGGTGAACATGCGTTCAATCACCTGGATGGTGGGTGCGGTGGTGAGAGCGGGGTCTTTTTTCATCATGTACTGCCAAGACGGTTAATTTTACACTGTGAAATTAAGGCGCTGACTTCAGTGGCCACGAGACCCGAGGTCTGCACCGTTCATGAGGCTAAAAATGCGCCCTCATTCAAAAGGCCGCCATTGACCCTGGACCCGAAGTTCGCAGGGTTTGAAACGGGATTTGTAGTTCATTTTGGGGCTGCCATCGATCCAGTAACCCAGGTAAACATAGGGCAGACCCAGTTGGGCCGCTTGCTGGATTTGCCAGAGAACCCCATAGGTGCCAAAGCTGGCCGTGTCATCGGGTTCGTAGAAGGTGTAGACGGCCGATAAACCCTGGTTGAGCACGTCCACGATGCTGACCATTTTCAGATCACCCAGCTCGTCGCCAACCCCGGGGTTTCTGAACTCCACAATCCGCGAGTTCACTCGGCTTTGCAGCAGAAACTGGGTGTACTGGTCGACGCTGTCGTGGTCCATGCCGCCGCCCGGGTGACGCGTGTTCTGGTAGCGCAGATACAGCGCGTAATGCTCGGCGTCGTACTGCAAGTCGAGCACCCGCACCCGCAAATCGCTGTGGGCCTGCCAAGCGCGGCGCTGGCTGCGGTCGGGCTTAAAGGCGTGAACCTGAACGCGCAAAGGCTGGCAAGCCTGGCAGCCATCGCAGTAAGGTCGGTAGGTGAAGAGGCCGCTTCGCCGAAAGCCCTGCTCCACCAGATCCGCATACACCTCGTTGTGGATCAGGTGGCTGGGCGTGGCCACCTGCGATCGGGCTGAGCGATCGGGCAAATAGCTGCACGAGTAGGGGGCCGTGGCATAAAACTGCAAGGCTTGCAGTGGGAGTTCTTTCAGCTGCGTCATGTCAGGGCCGCTCCTGCAGTCAGCGCGGTCCAGTTCAAGGACTGACTTGCCCAGTCAATGGCGGCTTGTTCTCGCCCGCGGTGAACGCCGCGTAAAAAGTCGCTGCGGGGTATTTCTCGGGCGCCCAGCGAGGCCAGGTGCCGTGTGTTTTGTTGGCAGTCAATGGCCGTGATGCCGTGTTGCAGGCAGACGCTCACCAGGCAAGCCAGCGCCATCTTGGAGCCATCGGTGACGGTGGTGAACATGGACTCACCAAACACCGCGTGGCCCAAGGCCACAAAGTAAAGGCCAGCCACCAGTTCACCCTGGATGCGCAGCTCACAGCTGTGGGCCAGTCCCTTGTGGTGCAGCGCTTCGTAGGCGTCGACCATCCGGGGCACAATCCAAGTCCCTTTTTGACCGGCGCGGGGCGATGTAGCGCAGTGGCGGATCACCTGCGCAAAGTCCCGGTCAAAGCACAGCTCAAAGTCAGGCGACAGGCTCCAGCGCTTGAGGCTTTGCTGCAGCGATCGGTGAAAACGGAAATCACGGGTTTGCAGCACCATGCGCGGGTCCGGGCTCCACCACAGCACCGGTTGGCCCATGTTGAACCAAGGGAAAATGCCCTCGGCATAAGCCTCCATCAAACGCTGGGCCGACAAATCGCTGCTGGCGGCCAGCAGTCCCGGCGCGGGCGAAGAGGCGTCCCAAGCCCAGCTGACCGGGGGAAGGGCCTGGCCCTCCACAATCCAGGGCAGTTCGGGGGCATGGGAATGCACATCGGCTTCGCTTGTCATGACGCAATTACACAATAAAAGCAGGCGGCAGGCGCGGCGCTATGATTTTGAACATGCAAAACCTGAATGCCCAGTGGATACAACCCGATTGGCCGATTCACCCTCGTGTGCGTTCGCTCATGACCACTCGTCAGGGGGGGGGGTCTGCCGCCCCTTGGGACAGTCTGAATCTGGGTGACCATGTGGGCGACCGGGTGGCCGATGTCCACAGCAACCGCGAGCGCTTGGCGGCACACATCGGGCAGCGGCCCGTTTTTTTGCAGCAAGTGCACGGGGTAGCCAGTGTGCAACTGGGCTCGGACACGCCCAACGGCTTGGCGGCCGATGCCTGTTGGAGCCTGGAGCCGGGTGTGGCTTGCACCATCATGGTGGCCGATTGCTTGCCGGTTTTGCTGGCTGATGCAGACGGGCGGTGGGTGGCTGCAGCCCATGCGGGCTGGCGAGGGCTGGCGGGGCCAAGCGGGCCTGCAGCGTCAAAAGGACGGGGTGTGCTCGAGAGCCTGTGGGCGGACTTGGAGCGTGCGGGGGCCGATGTGTCGGGCGTGATGGCATGGCTGGGACCCTGCATTGGGCCGCAAGCCTTTGAAGTGGGGTCAGAAGTGCAGGCCGCCTTTGACGACGGCTCACCCGAAGTGCAGGCGCTCTTTCAACCCGCCGCCGATGGCAAGTTCATGGTCGATCTGGCCGGTTTGGCACGCGTGCGCCTCAAGGCCTTGGGTGTGCAAGCCGTTTTTGGCAATGACAGCAGCCCGCCCTGGTGCACCGTTTCAGACTCAACGCTTTTCTTCTCCCACCGAAGGGACAGCCGCAGCCTCGGGCAAAGCGGCCGCATGGCCGCCTGCATCTGGTTGTCGCGTTGAATCGCTCTGGCTTGAAACGGCTTCTTGCCTGACCTGTTCTTCCTGCCGGCGAATGGCTTTGCGCCGCAGGGGCGTGCCCATCAGGTAAACCACCAAGGCCATGGGCAGCAAGCCATAGAACACAAAGGTGATGATGGCCCCCAGCACACTGCTTTGGGTACTAAACGCTTCAGCCAGGGCCATGAGCAAGGTGACATAGAGCCAAGCGATCACGATGAGATACATAAATTTTTGGCCCTTGTAATTTAGGTGACAACAAACTGAAAGATACTCTGCGCTAGGGTTTGAGAAAAAACGATGGATTCAGGAGACAAAAAATGAGCACTTCAGCGCCGGATTTTTGGGCCCAAATGAGCGATGGTTTTCAGCAAAACCTGAGCAAGAGCTGGGGCCAGGCCATGCAGCATTTTCAAACCATCGATCTTGGTGGCTTGAAGCCATCAGCCGATGCGGCCGTGCCGCAACTCAAATTCTCCCCTGAAAAGCTGCAAAGCCTCCAAGGCCAGTATTTCAAAGACGCCTCTGAATTGTGGAATCAGAGCCTGCACAACAGCCTGCAAGTCAAAGACCGCCGTTTTTCGGGTGATGCTTGGTCCTCCAACCCGATGGCGGCTTTTAATGCCGCGACCTATTTGCTCAATGCCCGCACCCTGATGGGCCTGGCCGATGCGGTCGATGCCGATGACAAAACCCGCACCCGCATCCGCTTTGCCGTTGAGCAGTGGGTGGCGGCTGCCGCCCCCAGCAACTTCCTGGCTTTTAATGCCGAGGCGCAAAAGAAGGCCATTCAAACCCATGGCGAAAGCATCGCCAAGGGCGTGAAAAACCTGATGCACGACATGCAGCAGGGCCACGTCTCGATGACCGACGAAAGCTTGTTCGAAGTGGGCAAGAACGTGGCCACCACCGAAGGTGCGGTCGTTTTTGAGAACGAATTTTTCCAGCTCATCGAATACAAGCCACTCACCGCCAAGGTCTACGAAAAGCCGTTTTTGCTGGTGCCCCCTTGCATCAACAAGTTCTACATCCTGGACCTGCAACCCGAAAACTCGCTCATCCGCTACGCTGTGAGCCAAGGCCACCGCACCTTTGTGGTGAGCTGGCGCAACCCGGATGAGTCGATGGCGAAAAAGAGCTGGGACGACTACATCGAGCAAGCCGCCATCGAGGCCATCCACACGGTGCAGGCCATCACTGGCGCACCCAAGATCAACGCCTTGGGTTTTTGTGTGGGCGGCACCATTTTGTCGACCGCCCTGGCCGTGTTGGCGGCCCGTGGCGAAAAGCCGGTGGCCAGCGCCACCTTCCTCACCACCCTGATCAACTTCACCGACACCGGCATTCTGGATGTGTTCATTGACGAGAACTTCGTCAAGTTCCGTGAACAGCAAATGGGCAAAGGCGGCTTGCTCAAGGGTCAGGACCTCGCGTCCACCTTCAGCTTTTTGCGCCCCAACGACCTGGTCTGGAATTATGTGGTGGGCAACTACCTCAAGGGCGAGACACCGCCGCCGTTTGACCTGCTGTACTGGAACAGCGACTCGACCAACTTGCCTGGTCCGTTTTACGCTTGGTACCTTCGCCACACCTATCTGGAAAACAACCTCGTCAAACCCGGTAAGGTCACCGTGTGCGGCGAGGCGATTGACTTGGGCAAGGTTGATATGCCGGTCTATATCTACGGCTCACGCGAAGACCACATCGTGCCGATTGGCGGGGCTTATGCCAGCACACAAGTGCTGCCCGGAAAAAAGCGTTTTGTGATGGGTGCTTCGGGCCACATCGCGGGCGTGATCAACCCGCCAGCAGCCAAGAAACGCAGCCATTGGCTCAGCGAGGGCACAAAATTCCCGGCCGATGTGAACGACTGGATTGCCAACGCCAAAGAAGTGCCCGGCAGCTGGTGGACCGATTGGTCTGACTGGCTCAAAGGCCATGCTGGCAAACAGATCGCCGCGCCCAAGGCCTATGGCAAAGCCACCCAATTCAAAGCCATCGAGGCGGCCCCGGGTCGCTACGTCAAAGCCAAAGCCTGATTGATTTTTTACTGGAGACAAAAATGGAAGACATCGTCATCGTTGCAGCCGCACGCACCGCCGTGGGCAAATTTGGCGGCTCGCTCGCCAAGACCCCCGCCACCGAGCTGGGCAGCATCGTCATCAAGGGCTTGCTCGAGCGCAGCGGCTTGCCGGTGGATGCCATCGGTGAAGTCATCATGGGCCAGGTGCTGGCTGCTGGTGTGGGCCAAAACCCAGCCCGCCAAGCCATGATGAAAGCCGGTGTGGCCAAGGAAACGCCAGCGCTCACCATCAACGCCGTGTGCGGCTCGGGTCTTAAGGCCGTGATGCTGGCCGCGCAGGCCGTGGCTTGGGGTGACAGCGAAATCGTGATTGCCGGTGGCCAAGAAAACATGAGCGCCAGCCCACATGTGTTGAACGGCAGCCGCGACGGCCAGCGCATGGGCGACTGGAAAATGACCGACACCATGATCGTGGACGGCCTGTGGGACGTTTACAACCAGTACCACATGGGCATCACCGCTGAAAACGTGGCCAAGGCCCACGGCATCACCCGCGAGATGCAAGACGCGCTGGCTGCAGGCAGCCAGCGCAAAGCAGCCGCTGCGCAAGAAGCGGGCAAGTTCAAGGACGAAATCGTCGATGTGCTGATTCCGCAGCGCAAGGGCGACGCGCTGGTGTTCAACACCGATGAATTCATCAACAAGAAAACCAGCGAAGAAGTGCTGGCCGGTCTGCGCCCCGCCTTTGACAAGGCAGGCAGCGTGACCGCAGGCAACGCTTCGGGCATCAACGACGGCGCAGCCGCTGTGATGGTCATGACCGCCAAGAAGGCCGCCGCTTTGGGCCTCAAGCCCTTGGCCCGCATTGCCGCGTTTGGCACCAGCGGTCTGGACCCAGCCACCATGGGCATGGGCCCCGTGCCTGCATCGCAAAAGGCGCTGGCCCGTGCGGGCTGGAAAGCTCAGGATGTGGACCTGTTCGAACTCAACGAAGCCTTTGCTGCGCAAGCTTGCGCCGTCAACCAGGCGCTCGACATCGATCCTGCCAAGGTCAACGTCAACGGCGGTGCGATCGCGATCGGTCACCCCATTGGCGCGTCCGGTTGCCGCATCTTGGTGACTTTGTTGCACGAAATGCAGCGCACCCAAGCCCAGAAGGGCTTGGCCGCACTGTGTATTGGTGGCGGCATGGGCGTGTCACTGGCCATCGAGCGCGTCTGATTTCAAATTTCCCATCATTTCAACCACTCATAAAAATGGAGACAAACATGAGTCAAAAAGTAGCGTACGTCACAGGTGGCATGGGCGGCATCGGGACCGCCATCTGCCAGCGCCTTCACCAAGAAGGCTTCAAGGTCATCGCCGGATGCGGCCCAACCCGCGACTACACCAAATGGCTGGACGAGCAAAAAGCCTTGGGCTTTACTTTCTACGCCTCGGTGGGCAACGTGGGCGACTGGGAATCCACTGTGGAGGCCTTCACCAAGGCCAAAGCCGAGCACGGTGCGATCGACGTCTTGGTCAACAACGCCGGTATCACCAAGGACCGCATGTTCCTGAAGATGACCCGTGAAGACTGGCAAGCCGTGATGAACACGAACCTGGACTCCATGTTCAACGTGACCAAACAAGTGGTTGCCGACATGGTCGAAAAAGGCTGGGGCCGCATCATCAACATCAGCTCGGTCAACGGCGAAAAAGGCCAGGCTGGTCAAACCAACTACTCGGCAGCCAAAGCCGGTATGCACGGTTTCTCGATGGCCTTGGCCCAAGAGCTGGCCACCAAGGGTGTGACGGTCAACACCGTGTCCCCTGGCTACATCGGCACCGACATGGTCAACGCCATTCGCCCCGACGTGCTCGAGAAAATCGTGGCCACTGTGCCTGTCAAGCGCTTGGGCAAGCCCAGCGAAATCGCGTCCATCATTGCCTGGATGGCCAGCGAAGATGGTGGCTACACCACCGGTGCTGACTTCGCTGTCAACGGCGGTTTGCACATGGGTTGATGCGCAAGCCATCCCCACCAAAAAACCCGCCTCGGCGGGTTTTTTTGCGTCTGCAGGTTCGCTTTAACCGGCTTGTTTGCCGGTGCTCACCATTTGCATGGCCGAAGCGATCAGGCCCGAGACTTCGCTCATATTGCCCGGCACGATCAGGGTGGTCTTGGCGTCTTGCGCCACCTTGGCATAGGCCTGCACCGCTTGCTCGGCCACCTTGAGCTGCACCGCTTGTTCGCCCCCGGGCTGGCGGATGGCGGTCGCAATCCGCTCAATGGCCTGCGCGGTGGCGTTGGCCATTTCGGTGATGGCGGCGGCGTCGCCTTGGGCTTTGTTGATGGCGGCTTGCTTTTCACCCTCTGAGCGGGCAATGAAGGCCTCGCGCTCGCCGGTGGCGATGTTGATTTGCTCTTGGCGGCGGCCTTCCGAAGCCGCGATCAGGGCACGCTTTTCGCGCTCGGCCGTGATTTGTGACTGCATGGCCAGCAAAATTTCTTTGGGCGGTGTCAGGTCCTTGATCTCGTAACGCAACACCTTCACGCCCCAGTTGAGCGCCGCTTCGTCGATGGCGGCCACCACCTGTGCATTGATGATGTCTCGCTCTTCAAAAGTTTTGTCCAGCTCCAGCTTGCCGATCACGCTGCGCAGGCTGGTTTGCGCGAGCTGGGTCACGGCCACGATGTAGTTGGACGAACCGTAGCTGGCCAGTTTTGGATCGGTGACTTGAAAGTACAAAATGCCGTCGACCTGCAGC
>JAKFXJ010000319.1 GCA_021731425.1 Limnohabitans sp.
TCCTGTGGGTTGAAAGATCAGATTGAGACTAATCAGCCCTTGTGAAAAACCCATGACACCCATGGCGACTGTGGGCTTTGCCTTCTCATTTTTTTTCGTCACAAAAACTTCATGCCTTTGTCCCTCAGACTCAACGTGATGGGTTCCAGTGACGCTTGTTTTTTGTCATTCAAATGACACAAAGATCAGCCACAATTCGATCGTCATCGAATTAATCAGTGAGGATTTTTATGAAAGTCGGCATCAACGGAATGGGCCGCATCGGCCGTTTGGCTTTGCGTGCGGCCATGGGCGCTGCCGAGCGCCAGCAAGACGACCCCCGCGCAGGCAACCGCCTGGAGGTGGTGCACCTGAACGAACTCAAAGGTGGCGCAGCGGCCACGGCGCACTTGCTGGCTTTTGACAGCGTGCAGGGCAAGTGGCGCGAACGCATTGAGGCGGTTGGCGACAGCCAAATTCGCATTGGTGATCGCACCTTGGGCTTTTCGTCACACGCCAATCCGGCCGACATCCCTTGGGGCGACATGGGTGTGGACTTGGTGCTCGAATGCACGGGCAAGTTTTTAACGCCCGAAACGATTCAGGGCCACTTGGACCGGGGCGCCAAGCGCGTGATCGTGGCGGCCCCCGTCAAGGTGGGCGATGTGCTTAACATCGTGGTGGGCATCAACCACATGCTGTACAACCCGGCCAAAGACCGCATCGTCACGGCCGCATCCTGCACCACCAACTGCCTGGCCCCGGTGGTCAAAGTGGTGCACGAAGCCATTGGCATCAAGCACGGTCAGATCACCACCATCCACGACCCGACCAACACCAACTTGGTGGTGGACGCGCCGCACAAAGACCTGCGCCGCGCCCGCAGCGCCATGGTCAGCCTGGCCCCCACCACCACCGGCAGCGCCACGGCGATCGCCCTGATTTACCCCGAACTCAAGGGCAAGCTCAACGGCCACGCCGTGCGTGCCCCGGTGCTCAACGCGTCGCTGACCGACTGCGTGTTCGAGATGAAGCGCGAGACCAGCGCTGAAGAAGTCAACGCCTTGTTCGCCGCTGCGGCCCAAGGCCCGCTGGCGGGCATCTTGGGTTATGAGGAGCGCCCCTTGGTCAGCGCCGATTACGCCCGCGACACGCGAAGCAGCATCGTGGACGCGCTGTCGACCATGGTGACCGACGGCACACTGCTCAAGATCTACGCCTGGTACGACAACGAGATGGGCTATGCCTGCCGCATGGTCGATTTGGCTTGCCACATGAACGACGTCGGCATCTGAGATGAATGCTGCTGAACGCCACTACGGCATCGTCACTGCAGCCTATTGGGGCTTCACCCTGACCGACGGCGCTTTGCGCATGTTGGTGCTGCTGCACTTTTACAAGCTGGGTTACTCGCCATTCACCCTGGCCTTTTTGTTCTTGCTCTACGAAGGTGCAGGCGTCTTGGCCAACCTGATCGGCGGCTGGCTGGCCACGCGCTTTGGCATTGCCCGCATGCTCACGGTGGGCCTGGTCACACAAATCATCGGCTTTGGTTTGCTCTCGGCCTTGCAGCCGGAATGGACAGCTGCCATGTCGGTGGCCTGGGTGGTGCTGGCGCAAGGCGTTTGCGGCGTGGCCAAAGACCTGACCAAAACGGCCAGCAAATCGGCCATTAAGGTCACACAAGCGCAGGCCAAAGACCAAGGCAACGGGCAACTGTTCAAGTGGGTGGCCTGGTTCACTGGCAGCAAAAACGCCATGAAAGGCTTTGGCTTTTTCCTGGGCGGTTTGCTGCTGGAGACGCTGGGGTTTCAGGGTTCCTTGTGGGCCATGTCGGGCCTCTTGGCGCTGGTGCTCATTGGCGTGGTGACGAGCTTGCCGCCCATGATGGGCAAGAGCAAGCCTTCGGGCTCGGCCAAAGAGCTGTTCGCCAAAAACCCGGGCATCAACGCGCTGGCCGCAGCCCGCGTGGCCTTGTTTGGGGCGCGTGATGTGTGGTTTGTGGTGGGTGTACCGGTGTTTTTGTACTCGGTGGGCTGGACCTTCACCATGGTGGGCGGCTTTTTGGCGGCTTGGACGATTGGGTATGGCCTGGTGCAAGCGCTGGCGCCACAGATCGTGCGCCGCAGCGTCGATGGCCTGAGCCGCGAGGTGCCAGCCGCGCGTTGGTGGTCGGCGGTGCTCACGCTCATTCCACTGGGCATTGCCGCGGCCATGTATTGGCAAGCGCCGCAGCTGCAATGGTGGGTGGTGGGTGGCCTGAGTTTGTTTGGCTTTGCTTTTGCCATCAACTCGTCGGTACACAGTTATTTGGTGCTGGCCTATGCGGGTTCAGAAAAAGCGGCCGAAGACGTGGGCTTTTATTACGCGGCCAATGCGCTGGGCCGCTTCATCGGCACGTTGCTGTCGGGCCTGCTCTACCAATGGGGCGGGTTGATGTACGCGCTCCTGGGCTCGGCCTTGATGCTGCTCTTGTGCTGGTTGGCCACACTTCGATTGCCCATGGGTTTGCTCACCGAAACGCACGTTTCAAAGGACACGCCATGAACCCCATTTCTCTTTTCAGCGTCATGGACGAAGACGTGGCCGTCAAATCCTTGGCGGCTTTGGCACAAGGCTCGCGCCTGAAGGTGTTTCGCGCCATTGTGGGCACGGGGCCTGAAGGCATTCAGCCCGGCCAATTGTCTGCGGCGCTCGACATTCCGGCCAATACCTTGTCGTTCCACCTCAAAGAACTGCACCACGCGGCCTTGGTCAGCGTGCAGCGCGAAGGCCGTTTTTTGCGCTACCGCGCCGACCTGGGCGCCATGCAAAGCCTGATGGACTTTTTGACCGCCCACTGCTGCCAAGGTGTGCCCTGCGGCGACGCACTCAATCTGGCTTGCGAGCCAGGCCGCTGCTGAGCCGCGACAAAACCAAGACAGCTTTCATGCTGTGCGGCGATTCCAAACTGGGGCCCTGTCATTCAAATTTCACAAACCCGTCACATAATCAACACTTTGCCCGTCCGCCCTCGCCCCCACGCCATGCAAACCCATTCCCTGTACGCCGCCATCGACCTGGGCTCCAACAGTTTTCGCCTCGAAATCGGTCAGATGGATGCGGGTCAGCTGCGGCGTGTGGAGTACATCAAGGAAACCGTGCGCCAAGGCAATGGTCTGGACAGCGAACGCAACCTGAGCGAAGACGCCATGGCCCGTGGCTGGGAGTGCCTGGCCCGTTTTGCGGAGCGCATTGCGGATTTTCAGCCTCACCAGGTGCGGGCCGTGGCGACTCAGACCTTGCGCGAAGCTCGCAACCGCGACGTGTTTCTGGCCAAGGCCAAACAGATTTTGGGCTTTCCGATTGAGGTGATTGCCGGGCGAGAAGAAGCCCGCTTGATTTACCTGGGTGTATCGCACCTGCTGCCACAGTCGGACGAACGCCGCTTGGTGGTGGACATTGGCGGGCGCTCCACCGAGATGATTTTGGGCCAAAACGAAACCGCCAGCACCCTGGAGTCTTACCGCGTAGGCAGCGTCGCTTGGTCCATAAAATATTTCCCTGAAGGCTTGTGGACGCCCCAAGCCTTCAAGGCGGCCGAGATCGGTGCTTTGGCCGTGCTGGATGAAGCGCACAGCCTCTTCAACCGCCAACACTGGGACAAGTGTTACGGCTCTTCAGGCACCGTGGGCGCGGTGTCTGACATCCTGACTCAGGCCGGCTGGCCCGAGGGACGCGTCACACGCGAAGGTTTGAGCTGGCTCAAAGAGCGCTTGCTCAAGGCCCACAAGCCCGACAACCTCCGTCTAGATGGCATCAAGGAAGAGCGTAAACCCGTCATCGGTGGCGGTTTGGCGGTTTTGCAAGCGGTGTTTGATCTGCTGCAAATTGATGAAATGCATGCCGCTCAAGGTGCCTTGCGCCATGGCGCACTTTACGATCTGATCGACCGCGAAACGCCCCAAGATGTCCGCGCGTCCATGGTCAGCTGGTTGGCCCAACGCTTTGGCACCGATGCGCAACAGGCGGACCGGGTCTCCCGCACGGCCCAAGGCTTGCTGCAAGCCATGATCGCATCGGCTCGAGCCGATGTGCCCCAAAGCGAGCGCCAACGCCATTTGCAAAAGCTGCACTGGGCATGCCAGCTTCATGAAGTGGGCATGCGCATCTCGCACAGCGATTATCACAAGCACGGCGCCTACATCCTCGACAACACCGACCTGCCCGGCTTCACTTTGGATGAGCTCCATCGCCTGAGCCAGCTGGTTTTGGGCCACCGAGGCAAGCTGCGCAAGCTCGAAGCCGAGCTGCAAAACACCCGCTTTGTCCAACAGCTGATGGCCCTGCGCTTGGCGGTCATCTTGTGCCATGCCCGACGCGACCCGGATTTGTCGGGTTTGCACATCCAGTGTGATGCAGATCGACGCACCGCCAGCCTTCAGATGGACAGCGATTGGGTTGAACTCTGGCCCCAGTCTGCCCATTTGCTGCGCGAAGAAAAGAATGCTTGGCAAAAGACGGAATGGGTTTTTCAGGTGGCTGTGAACTGAATTCCCCTGATTTTGGTGTTCAAAATCTTGCCTGTTCAAAATCAACGGTATAAACTGTATGCACCGTTAATTTTGAAAGTCGAGTGACCATGAACGCCACAACCTCTTCCGCAACCCCAGTCACCACCACAGCGAGCCCAGCATCTGCCGCTGGCAAGTCTGCTGTGAAAGTTGCCGCCAAGCCTGCCACCAAGGCAGCATCCGCGAAAAAAACCCCTGTCAAAGCCACCCGCAAAACCGCCGCCAAAGCGCCCAAAAGCAAACCAAGCCCTGCGCAAGCGGCGCCATTGAGCTCACCGGCCACGCCCAACAAGGCCAAGACCAGCCCGGCCAAAGCCGCTCAGCCTAAAGCGGTGGACAAGAAAAAGTCGGGCGCCCCAGCCAAGGCTGCCAAAGAGAAAAAAGTCAAAGTGGTGCGCGACAGCTTCACCCTGCCCAAGACCGAGCTGCTGCAAATCACCGAGATGAAAAAACGCGCCATGGCTCTGGGCGTAGAAGTCAAGAAAAGCGAGCTGATCCGCGCTGGCCTGCAGGCTTTGGCGGGCATGGCCGACACCGCTTTCAAGAAAGCCATAGCCAACGTGCCCACCATCAAGACCGGGCGACCAGCCAAAGACTGAAGGCGCATTCAGCGTGGGTCAAATCCGCTCTGGGCACGTCACGGCCAACAGCACGGTTTGTGACTGGCCTTCGCGGATGCGGTGGCGCAGCCACCAGACCGCGCCTTTGCGGATGGCGCATGCGGCCTCGGGCATGCCCATCAATTGCGCCACCAAACCGCCCAGCGCCGGTTGGTGCCCCACCAGCAAGACCGGATAACGGGCCTCGGGCCAGCCCGAGGTTTCCAGCACGTCGGCCACACTGGCCCCGGGGGACAGTGCATCACGCACCTTGTATTTGCGGCCCAAGGCTTTGACGGTTTGCTCCGCCCGCACAGCCGGGCTGCTGAGCACCCGGGTGCCTTGCGGCAGCTGGGCGTCGAGCCATGTGGCCATGCGTTCAGCCTGTTTGCGCCCTCGAGGGGTCAAAGCCCTTTGCATGTCGTCCTCAAGCGGCTCGGCCTCATGGGCTTCAGCATGACGCCAAATGATCAGGTCCATGGCGCTCACTTCCGCACGGGCGAAGCGTCGTAACGTTGCATCAGCGCTTGCTGCGCACCGGGTCCGGGAGCCGTCAGGCCCACACGGTGGTACTGACCGTCAGGGGCCAAGTCCCAGGCATCACGCCCATCGTGCAGGTAGGCGATCAGACATTCATCGATGATGCGCTGGCGCAGCAGCGGGTCGGTCACAGGCCAAGCCAGTTCGATGCGGCGCGTCATGTTGCGGCTCATCCAGTCGGCACTCGACAAATACAGCGATTCGTCCTGGTCGGCACAAAAGTAAAACACCCGCGAGTGTTCCAAAAAGCGGCCAATCACCGAGCGCACCCGGATGTTGTCGCTCAGACCCGCCACCCCGGCGGGCAGCATGCAGGCACCACGAACGATCAAATCGATCTTCGCGCCTTTTTGCCCGGCTGCCAACAAGGCCTCCATCAAGGCCTCATCGGTGAGGGCGTTCATCTTGATGACGATGCGCCCGGTGGCTCCTCGCGCTGCGGCATCGCCCACGGCCTCGATGAGGGTCTGCATCTGGGCATGCAAAGAGAAGGGCGCGACCAGCACGCGCTTCATTTTGGGCAAGCGGCTTTGGCTGGCCAGATGACCGAACAACTGGTCCATGTCAGCGGTGATCTCCGCATTGGCCGTGAGGTAACTGAGGTCGGTGTACAGCGAAGCGGTGCGGCGGTTGTAGTTACCCGTGGACAGATGGCCGTAGCGGCGCAACACACGGCCTTCACGGCGGGTGACCAGCAGCATTTTGGCGTGTGTCTTCAGGCCCACGATGCCGTAGACCACCTGGGCACCAATCGATTCGAGTTGCTCGGCCCAGTTGATGTTGGCCTCTTCGTCAAAACGGGCTTTGAGCTCCACCACCGCGGTGACTTCTTTGCCCCGGCGCACCGCCTCGCGCAGCAAATCCATCATGGTGGTGTCGCTGCCTGCACGGTAAATGGTTTGTTTGATGGCCAACACATTCGGGTCCATCACCGCTTCGCGCAAAAAGGCGAGCACACCGTCGAAGCTTTCAAAAGGCTGATGGATCAGCACATCACCTTCTTTGAGCCGGTTGAACACCGAGCCGTGCTGCGGCAACTGCACCGGGAAGCTGGCTTTGAAGGGGGGAAATAGCAAGTCGGGCGCAGCCACCAAATCGATGAGTTGCATGAGCCGCACCAAGTTCACCGGGCCATTGACCCGGAACACGGAAGCTTCGGGCAAGCGAAACTCTTTGCGCAAAAATTCAGCCAAACGGGGCGCACAGTTGGAGGACACCTCCAGACGTACCGCTTGGCCATAGTTGCGGTGTTGCAGCCCTTGGCGCAAGGCCATGCGCAAATTCGCGATTTCGTCTTCGTCGACCGCCAGGTCCGAATGGCGCGTGACCCTGAACTGAGAAAACTGCCCGACTTCGCGACCGGGAAACAACTCGGCCAAGTGGGCGCGGATCACGCTGGACAAGAGCACAAAAGCCTTGCTGCCTTCACACACACGGTCCGGCAAGGGAATCACCCGTGGCAACACACGAGGCACTTTGACAATGGCGATTTCGTTGGCACGGCCAAAGGCGTCTTTGCCCGACAACTGCACGATGAAGTTGAGCGATTTGTTGGCCACTTGCGGAAAAGGATGAGCCGGGTCCAGACCCACGGGCACCAACAGAGGTTGCACCTCGCGCTGGAAATAGCTGCGCACCCAGCGGCGTTGTTCGGCGTTGCGCTCACCATGTGACAACAAGCGATAACCATGGCGCTGCAAAGTGGGCAGCAAATCGTCGTTGTACAGCGCGTATTGCCGCGCCACCATGGCATTGGTTTTGTCGGCAATCGCCTCCAAGCTGCTGTTGGTGTATTGGCCGGACTTGATCTCCTGCAAGCTGCCCATCACATGCGGCTCGGCCCGCACCTCAAAGAACTCGTCCAAGTTCGAGGACACGATGCACAGGTAACGCAAGCGCTCGAGCACCGGCACTTCAGGGCGGTGCGCCCAGTCGAGCACCCGTTCATTGAACGCCAAAATACTCAGGTCTCGGTCCAGAAAATTCGAATCAGACCCTGCCGATGTGTTCTGAGAAAGT
>JAKFXJ010000399.1 GCA_021731425.1 Limnohabitans sp.
GATGAGTTCCACAACACAAAGTTTGGGCGTGACGTGCAGGTGGGGCGCAAAAAGGCTTTGGCCGTGTTCCAGCGCCAGCCGCTGCGTTGGTTCACATCGAAGTAAGACACGCCCTCGTTGTTGCCCCGGTTGAAGTCGTCGGTGGCGGGAATGCCTGCTTGCTGGGCGGCTTGTGCAAACGCGTCCAATACGTCCCAGCGCAGGCGCTGTTTTTCGATGCGCCATTCGCCCCCCGTTTTTTGCTCAAGCAGGCTGTGCAGGTAACCGACCTTGGGCAAGTCGGTGGGGTCTAGCAGTTCAGACTGGGCTCCTTTGGCCCCATGAAATTCGTTGGCGCCCTTGTAATGGTCTTCGTGCAGCTTGAAGTAAGGCAAGCTTTGGTCCCAGCGCCACGCATCGTTGCCTGTGATTTGCGCCCACTGGTCGTAGTCACGCGATTGGCCGCGCATGTAAATCATGCCGTTGATGCTGGAGCATCCGCCGAGCACCTTGCCACGGGGGTAACGCAAGCTGCGCCCATTCAGGCCTTCGGTGGCTTCCGTTTGGTACAGCCAGTCGGTGCGCGGGTTGCCGATGCAGTAGAGGTAGCCCACGGGAATGTGGATCCAGTGGTAATCGTCTTTTTTGCCTGCTTCGATTAAAAGCACTCGCTTGCTGGCATCGGCACTCAGCCGATTGGCGAGCAGGCACCCTGCGGTGCCTCCGCCAACGATGATGTAGTCATAGGTGTTGTTGTCCATGCTCAAAGCATAAAGTAATCAAGTCTGAAAAGTAGAGAGAAAACAGACACCCATCGTCTAAGTGTTTTCCCTTGGAACCAAACTTAAATCAAAATTTGGCCGCTTTCATCAGACAGCCGTAAGGATGCCCCCGCACAGTCCAACCACCGATG
This sequence comes from Limnohabitans sp., assembly GCA_021731425.1. Classification (GTDB taxonomy): domain Bacteria; phylum Pseudomonadota; class Gammaproteobacteria; order Burkholderiales; family Burkholderiaceae_C; genus Limnohabitans_A. The sequence continues at coordinate 893 of JAKFXJ010000399.1, forward strand.
TGGTCTTTGGGCCGCAGCGTGTGTCGGCCCAGCGGAGTTTCTCTGCTGGGAGTCATAACGATCATGAGAGGTATTACATGCAGGACGACAACAGTCACGCCTACTGGAAAGCCACCATCAAACTGCTCACCAACATCCTGATTGTCTGGTTTGTGGTGTCTTTTGGTGCTGGTATTTTGTTCGCTGAACAGCTGAACAATTTCAAATTGGGCGGTTACCCCGTGGGCTTCTGGTTTGCCCAGCAAGGCTCCATCTACATTTTCATCATTCAGATTTTCTATTACGCCAAGCGTATGAACGAAATCGATCGTGAATTCAACGTTCACGAAGAATAAAAGAGGCTGAATATGGATTTACAAACAACCATTTACCTGGTGGTCGGTCTCAGCTTCGCGCTGTACATCGGCATCGCCGTTTGGGCTCGCGCTGGCAATACCAGCGAGTTTTATGCGGCAGGTGGCAACATCGGCCCCAAAATGAACGGTATGGCCACTGCGGCCGACTGGATGTCGGCTGCGTCCTTCATCTCCATGGCCGGTCTGATCTCCAACATGGGTTACGGCGGTGCGCTGTTCCTCATGGGCTGGACAGGCGGCTACGTGTTGTTGGCCATGCTGCTGGCACCCTACTTGCGCAAGTTCGGCAAGTTCACTGTGCCCCAGTTCATCGGTGACCGTTTCTATTCGACAACGGCCTCGACTGTGGCAGTGATCTGCTTGTTGACAGCGTCGACCACTTACATCATCGGTCAGATGACCGGTGTGGGCGTGGCCTTCTCTCGTTTCCTGAACGTTTCCAGCGATACCGGTATTTACATTGGCCAAGCCATTGTGTTCCTGTACGCTGTGTTCGGTGGCATGAAGGGCATCACTTACACCCAAGTGGCACAGTACATCGTGTTGATTTTTGCCTACACGATCCCTGCGATCTTCATCTCCTTGCAGTTGACTGGTAACTTCCTGCCCCAGCTGGGTTTGGGTGGTAACTTCTCCGGCACCGACGTGACTTTGTTGGCCAAGCTGGACCAAGTGGTCACTGACCTGGGCTTTGGCAAGTACACCACGTCCATGCCAGGCAGCATGCTGAACATGTTCATGTACACCCTGTCGCTCATGATTGGTACAGCCGGTCTGCCCCACGTCATCATGCGATTCTTCACTGTGCCTTCGGTGAAAGACGCTCGCAGCTCCGCTGGTTGGGCCCTGATCTTCATCGCCATCCTGTACACCACAGCTCCTGCCGTGGCTGCCATGGCCAAGCTGAACCTGCACGCCACTGTCAACACCGCTGTCAAAGCTGGTGGTGACCTGTACGCCCCTGAAGCCAGCATCAAGGCCGAAGAGCGTCCTGACTGGATGAAGCGCTGGGAAAAAACCGGCCTCTTGAAGTTCGAAGACAAGAACGGTGACGGCCGTATCCAGTTCTACAACGACAAGACCAAAAACGAAGCTGCCAAAGGCAAAGCAGAAGCTGCTGGCTGGAAGGGCAACGAGTTGACCGTGAACGCCGACATCATGGTGATGGCCAACCCCGAAATCGCCTTGCTGCCCAACTGGGTGATCGCCTTGGTGGCTGCTGGTGGTTTGGCTGCTGCGTTGTCTACTGCTGCAGGTTTGTTGATGGCCATTTCTTCTGCCGTGTCGCATGACCTGGTGAAGAACGTCTTCATGCCGAACATCAGCGAAAAAGGTGAATTGCTCGCCGGCAAGATTGCCATGGCTGTGGCGATTGTGATTTCTGGCTATCTGGGTCTGAACCCGCCAGGTTTCGCTGCCGGTACTGTTGCTTTGGCCTTCGGTATTGCTGCTTCCTCCTTGTTCCCCGTCATCATGATGGGCATCTTCTCCAAGAAGATGAACAAAGAAGGCGCTATTGCCGGTATGTTGGCTGGTTTGTTTGTGACACTGTTCTACGTGTTCGCACACAAAGGCATCTTGTTCATCAAGGGCACAGAGTATCTGGGCCTGATCGGTGGCGCCAACAGCTTCTTCGGCATCACGCCAGAAGCCATCGGTGCCGTCGGTGCGATGGTCAACTTTGCTGTGGCCTTCACCGTGGACAAGTTCACCAAAGAGCCACCAGCACACATCCAAGCCATGGTCGAGGCCGTTCGCGTCCCACGTGGTTCCGGTCAAGTGACTGGCGCTCACTAAAACCCGACGCTGCAGCCCCGTGCTGCAGCCCAGGCCCCGCCTTGGCGGGGAGTGAGACAATCAAAGCCCTGCGGGTGTCATGCCAGCAGGGCTTTTTATATGGAAGCGGGCAACAGCCCTCCAGGAGTGAATTGAAATGATTTTCGACGTCAGTGTGGCCATCACCTGGATCTTGTACCTGGCCTTGTTTCCCATGGCATTTTTCTGGTGGCGTCGTGCGTACCGGATTTTGGTCAAACGTGATTTTTCTGAGGTGGCCCTGCGCCGGGGTGAGTCGCCCCCCAACCCCGAAAAGTTCGCGCCCTATGAAATGGTGATCAACATGATCGCCGGCACCATCGCGGTGGGCGTGATTGTTTTTGTGGCCATGGGCCGACTGGACTACGACAGCTGGACCGCATTGGCCGGCAGCACCATTTGGTGCAAGTTTTTTGCGAGTTTTGTGCTGGGGCGTCACGCGAACCCGAATTTTGGCAAGAAGAAAATCTGAGCGCTGCAGCCTGCAAGGGGCCAATCACCCTTGGCCCAAGCCCACACCAGGTTGGCTGGCGTTTGTTCAGAGCTCGTGTCAGCGTGAATACGTCAGTCGATGGTCAGGGTCAGCGGGACAATGGTGAGTCAAACGCCCTGGTCCCCGCAGTGTAGAGTCCGGGCCATTCGCCCCCACAGGAGACAGCCATGTTCAAAAGCCTGGGTGCCCAACGCTTGTTGGCGTTATTTCTGGTCGGTTGCGGATTGCTCAACTTCCCTTTGCTGGCCTTGTGGAGTCAGAATGTCACCGTCTGGGGCATTCCACTGTTCCCGCTGGCCTTGTTCAGTATTTGGGCGCTCTTGATCGCGGCCTTGGCTTGGATGATGGAGCGCTCTGACCGCTGGCAGGAGGACGGCGAATGATCTCGCCTGCCCTGGTGGTGGGCATTTCATTTGGCTACTTGCTGCTGCTCTTTGGCGTGGCCTATTGGGCCGACCGCCGCGCGGCGCTGGGCCGCTCGGTCATTGACAACGCCTGGATGTATGCGCTGTCCATGGCGGTGTATTGCACCGCCTGGACCTACTTTGGCAGCGTCGGCCGCGCGGCCTCTGGCGGGGTGTGGTTTTTGCCCATTTATTTTGGGCCGACCTTGGCCATGCTGCTGGGTTGGATGGTGTTGCGCAAAATGAACCGCATCGCCAAGGCCTACCGCATCACTTCGATCGCCGATTTCATTGGCAGCCGTTACGGCAAAAGTCCGGTGCTGGCCGGGCTGGTCACGCTGATTGCGGTGGTGGGCATCGTGCCCTACATCGCGCTGCAGCTCAAGGCCGTGGCCGCTGGTTATGCGGTGTTGACCAGCAGCGACATGCGCGGCCTCACGCCCAATGTGCACTGGACACAAGACACGGCCTTTTATGTGGCCATGGTGTTGGCGGGTTTCACCATGGTGTTTGGTGCGCGGCACCTGGACAGCACCGAACGCCACGAGGGCATGGTGGCGGCCATTGCCTTCGAGTCGGTCATCAAGCTGGTGGCTTTTTTGGCGGTGGGGGGCTTTGTGGTGTGGGGCCTGTTTGATGGCCTGGGTGATGTGTTTGCCCTCGCCGCCGCAGTGCCTGAGACGCAAAAGCTGCTCGGCATCGATTTGGGGGGCTCGGGCGTTTGGGCGCAGTGGTTTGCGTTGACCTTGTTGTCCATGCTCTCGGTATTGATGCTGCCCCGGCAGTTTCAGGTCATGGTGGTCGAGAACGTGCGCGAGTCTCACCTGCGCCGAGCGCTGTGGGTGTTTCCGCTGTACATGCTGCTGATCAACCTGTTTGTGTTGCCGATCGCGTTGGGGGGCTTGCTGTACTTTGAGACGGGCAACATGAACCCCGAAAACTTTGTGCTCTCGCTGCCCTTAGCCGATGGCCAGCACGCGCTGGCCATGCTAGCTTTCATTGGCGGCTTGTCGGCCGCCACCGGCATGGTGATTGTGGAGACCATCGCGGTGTCGACCATGGTCAGTAACGAGTTGGTGCTGCCGCTGGTGCTGCGTTGGCGCAAGCAGCAATTGGCCGCGGCTGGCGACGTCACGCGCATGCTGCTAGGCATCCGGCGTGCCGCCATTTTGGGGGTGCTGGTGTTGGGCTATGTGTACTACCACCTGGCGGGCGAGGCCTATGCGCTGGTCAGCATTGGCCTCATCAGCTTTGCCGCCGTGGCGCAGTTTGCTCCGGCACTGCTCGGCGGCATTTTCTGGAAGGGCGGCACCAAGCTGGGGGCGCTGGTGGGCCTGAGCGCGGGCTTTGCCATGTGGGTCTACACCTTGATGCTGCCCTCGATTGCCAAGTCGGGCTGGTTGAGCGCCGACTTTTTGCAGCAGGGGCTGTGGGGCCAAGCTTGGCTGCGGCCCGAGCAGTTTTTGGGTCTGACGGGGCTGGACCCGCTCACGCATTCGCTGTTCTGGAGCCTGCTGGTCAATGCCGGGGGTTATGTGCTGCTGTCGCTGTGGCGTGCGCCTTCGGGGGCTGAGGCCAGCCAGGCCTTGCTGTTTGTTGATGTGTTCGAGCGCACCCACCAGGCCTCGCCGGTATTCTGGCGCGGCCGGGCGCAGGTGTCTGATTTGGCGCAACTTTGCGAGCGTTTTCTGGGCCGCAGCAAGGCCGAGCAGATGCTACACGCCTATGCCCGGCAAATGGGCCTGGCTTCGGCCCAAGCACTCACGCCCGATGCGCGGCTGGTGCAGTTTGTCGAGATGCAGCTGGCGGGGGCTGTGGGCAGCGCCTCGGCACGCGTGCTGGTGGCCTCTGTGGCGCAAGAAGAGGCGCTCACCCCCGAGGATGTGTTGAGCATCCTGGACGAGGCTTCGCAGCTGCGCAGCTACTCGCGCGAGCTCGAAGAAAAATCGCAGTCGCTTCAACTGGCCACCGATGAGCTGCGCCGGGCCAACGAGCAGCTCAAAAGCCTGGACTTGCTCAAAGACGATTTCATGAGCTCGGTCACGCACGAGCTGCGCACGCCGCTCACCTCGATCCGCGCCCTGGCCGAGCTGATGCGTGACGACCCCGACATGGATGCGGCGCAACGCCAGCAGTTCATCGCCATTATCGTGTCTGAGACCGAGCGCCTGTCGCGCCTGGTCAACCAGGTGCTGGACATGGCCAAGATCGAGTCGGGCCATGCCGAGTGGGTGATCTCGAGTGTGGACATGGAAAGCCTGATTCGCCGCGCGGTGGTGACCACGGGCGAGTTGTTCCACGAAAAGCAGATCGCGGTCGAGCTGGCGCTGGCAGGCGATGCGCCTATGGTGCAGGCCGACGAGGACCGCTTGATGCAGGTGATGATGAACCTGCTGTCGAACGCCGCCAAGTTTGTGCCCGTGCCGGGCGGGCGGGTGCAGGTGGGTTTGCAAGCGGATGCGTTGGGCCTGACGGTGAGTGTGCAGGACAACGGCCCGGGTGTGCCGCCCGAGCAGCAGGCCTTCATTTTTGAAAAGTTTCGCCAAGGCGGCAGCGCCGACCATCGACCCCAAGGCACGGGCCTGGGCCTGCCGATCAGCCGCGACATCGTGGCGCATTTTGGCGGACGGCTGTGGCTCGATTCGGTGGCTGGGCAGGGGGCCAAATTTTCGTTTTTCCTGCCCTGGATCATGCCGACCACGTCACCCGCCGTACACAATGACTAAAGGAGGATGATCCAATGCCCCACAAGATTTTGATTGCCGACGACGAGCCCAACATCGTCATTTCGCTGGATTTTCTGATGCGCCGCGAAGGCTATGTTGTGCACCTGGCCCGCGACGGGCAAGAGGCCATCGAGGCCATTGAACAGCACCGCCCGGCGCTGGTGTTGCTGGATGTGATGATGCCGCGCAAAACCGGCTTTGAGGTGTGCGAGGCCGTACGTGCACGCAGCGAGCTCGACGGCACGCTGATCCTGATGTTGACCGCCAAAGGCCGCGAGACCGACATTGCCAAGGGCCTGGCGCTGGGGGCCAATGCCTACATGACCAAACCTTTCTCGACCCAGGAGCTGACCCGCAAAGTGGCCGAGATGCTGCAGGGGGTGGCATGAATTGGAAGCTGCAAGCTGCCTTGACAGTGGCGGCCGCTTTGGTTTTTGCCTTGTTGGGCGTGGGCCTGGTGTGGGCCGTGCTCACGCCCGAGCAGGCCACGCAGCTGGGTGCCCTGCTGGCAGGTGTTTGGGCGGTGGCGCTGCTCGCGCTTTTGCCCATGGTGGCGCTGTCGGCGTGGTTTTGGCGCGGACACGATCGCCAACACGCACAGGCCCCTGATCGCCTGCTGGAGAAGGTCAAGCTGCTCAGCGCAGCGGCGCAAAGCCAGCAGATCGATCTGCGCTCGGAGCCGCCCGCGCTGCAGCGCTTGGGCGAGGCCATCAATGCACTGGCGGCAGAGCGCGACCGCTGGCGCGATGACGTGAAAACCCAAGTGGCCCAGGCCAGCCAGAGCATCCAGCAAGAGCGCAACCGCCTGGCCGCGCTGATGTCGGAGCTGAACCAAAGCGTGGTGGTGTGCAACCTGGACGGCCGGATTTTGCTGTTCAACCACCGGGCGCGGCTGCAGTTCAAGCTGATGGCGG
>JAKFXJ010000220.1 GCA_021731425.1 Limnohabitans sp.
CCCCAGTGTGTTGTCCATGGCCACGGTCGTCGTCACGGAAAACAACGTGGCCCCTGATGTGCAGCAAAGTTTTGAACTCGACCGCCCGCTGCGCGAAGCGCGCGATGCTTTCGAAAAAGCCTACTTTGAATTCCATTTGGCCCACGAAGGTGGCTCCATGACCCGGGTTGCTGAAAAAACAGGCCTGGAGCGCACCCACTTGTACCGCAAGCTCAAGCAACTCGGCGTGGACCTCACACGCAGCAAACGCAGCCATTGATGGATCTCGCGTGGCTAAGCTTTCGCCCTGTCGGGCATGGACCTTGGCACACCACCTCGGTATTTTTTGAAGCCCTCGCTCAGAAGCGCACAAAAGACCTGCTAGAATTCAATGCTCAGGCCCGGTAGCTCAGTTGGTAGAGCAGCGGATTGAAAATCCGCGTGTCGGCAGTTCGATTCTGCCCCAGGCCACCAGATTAAACGTCGTAGAAATGCAATTTTCTACGACGTTTTATTTTTCAAGTCATCCTTGTTCCTCAATAGCTCAGTCGGTAGAGCGCCGGACTGTTAATCCGTAGGTCCCTGGTTCGAGCCCAGGTTGAGGAGCCATTCAGGCCATGACGAGATGCTTGCCAGGAGTGGTAGTTCAGTTGGTTAGAATACCGGCCTGTCACGCCGGGGGTCGCGGGTTCGAGTCCCGTCCACTCCGCCAAAGTGATCCATGCGGGAATAGCTCAGTTGGTAGAGCGCAACCTTGCCAAGGTTGAGGTCGCGAGTTCGAGCCTCGTTTCCCGCTCCAAATTCAAGCCCCTCAGGCGCCAGCCTGTGGGGCTTTGTTGTAGGGCCCTCACGTGTTGTGCAACACGCCGTCCACCTCTTGCACGGCGCCACTGCGCGCCAACTCGGCCAACATCATGTCCAGCCAAGTGCTCAGGCTGTGGCCTTGGCCAAAACGGTGGTGCAATGCGCGCATGTAGGGCACTTTGATGGCCCAAGCGCTGAAATCGGCGTGTGTGATTTGGCCCCATTCGAGCAGTTTGAATTTGAGCAGCACCTTCGCGCCATATCGTGCATGGCGCTCGGGGTTTTGCGCGAAGCCTTCGAGTTTGCTGCGGGCCAAAGCCAGTGCTGGGCCCACTTCGGTGAAGACCGCGCCATGCCCCGGGATGATGGTGGCTGGGTCGAGATGTTCGATCAGGTCCAGGGTCTGTGCCACCTCGTCAAAGGCGTCCAAGCCTTCGAGCGCGGGGAACACCACACCAAAGCCGTTTTGCCAGAGCGCATCGGCCGACATCAGCAGGCGGTGTTCGGGCGCAAACAAGATCACCGAGTGCGGGTCGTGTCCGGGTGCGGCGTGCACTTGCCAGTCCATGTCGGCCCAGCGGTGGGTGCTGCCCGGTTGCAGCAAGCCGCTAAACGTAAAGGGGGGGCAGTTCTGGCCTGAGGGTTGGTAGCTCAACTCGTCTTCGCGCCAATGCTGCACGGCTTGTGACAAGCCGGGTGGTATCCAGGTTTTGAGCCCCGGATAGTGCGCTTGCAGGGCCTGGTTGCCGCCACAGTGGTCGCTGTGCAGGTGGGTATTGACCAGTTGGTCCAGCGTTCGGCCTTTCAGGCCTTGCGCCACCAAGGCCAGGGTTTGGGCCTGGTGGGTGACGTAGCCGCTGTCGACCAAGGTGGCGTTGTCCGCGTCCAGCAGAAGCACGTTGTTGGCCGACAACCAGCCGCGTTCGAGCACGCGCACGCCTGGTGGCAGGGTGCAGGGCGGATTCATTTGGCGCTGCGCAGGTCGCGGCGCAAAATTTTGCCCACGTTGGACTTGGGTAACTCGTCGCGGAACTCGATGTATTTGGGACGCTTGTAGCCCGTGAGTTTGTCCTGACAAAAACGCGAGACAGCTTCTTCGGTCAGCATCGGGTCGTTGCGCACCACAAACACCTTGATGGTTTCACCTTGCATGGCGTCGGGGATGCCCACGGCCGCGCACTCGACCACACCAGGGCAGGTGGAGATCAGGTTTTCCAGCTCGCTGGGGAAGACGTTGAAGCCGCTCACGATGATCATGTCCTTCTTGCGGTCCACGATGCGGGTGAAGCCCCCTTCGTCCATGATCCCGATGTCGCCCGTGCGCATGAAGCCGTCTTCGGTGAAGGTCTTGGCGTTTTCAGCAGGCTGGTTGTAATAACCGGTCATGACGTTGGGGCCGCGGATGCAGATTTCTCCCGAGCTGCCCACGGGCAGGCTGTGCCCATCGTCGTCTTTGATGGCGATGTCGATGCTCGGAAGTGGCAGACCGATGTTGCCGCTGAAGGTCTTTTGCGTCACGGGGTTGTTGGTGCCGATCGCGCAGGTCTCGCTCATGCCCCAGCCTTCGATCATGGCGCTGCCCGTGGCTTTTTGCCAGTGATGGGCCGTGCCCTCTGACGCGGCCATGCCGCCCGCCTGGGTGAGCTTGAGCGAGGAAAAATCAATGGTCTTGAACATCGGGTGTTGCATCAGGGCGTTGAACAAGGTGTTCACGCCGGGCAGCACATGGAAGGGGCGCTGCTTGAGGACCTCAATGAATTTGGCAAAGTCACGGGGGTTCGGCACCAGGGTCAGGTAGGAGCCCTGGCGGATGGCCAGCAAACACAGCGTGAGCGCAAAGATGTGGTACAGCGGCAAAGCCGCGACGTTGTTCAATTTGCGCAGATCGGGCACATCGGCCAAAGCGGGTGAGAACCAGCTTTCGGCTTGCAGCATGGCGGCCACCACGTTGCGGTGTGTCAGCACGGCGCCTTTGGACAAACCGGTGGTGCCCCCCGTGTATTGCAAAAAGGCGATGTCGTCCATGGTTTGCGCTGTGGGGCGCAGGTTCAGGTTGCGGCCTTGTGCAATGGCTTTTTTGAATGAGGTGACAGTGCGGCCGTTGCTCAGAGGCAATTCAAAGGGCGGCACCATTTTGGCCAGGTGACGCACGGCAAAAGTCAGCCAGCGGCCATTGATGGGGCCCAACAAATCGCCAATAGACGCCAACACCACATGCTGCACGGCGGTGCGCTCGACCACTTCCTGCAGGGTGGCGGCAAAGTTTTCCAGAATGACGATGGCGCTGGCGCCGGAGTCCTTGAGCTGGTGCTCCAGCTCGCGCGGGGTGTAGAGCGGGTTGACGTTCACGCAGGTGTAACCGGCCCGCAAAATCGCAGGCATCGTTACCGCAAATTGGGGCAAGTTGGGCAGCATGATGGCCACGCGGCTGCCGGGCTCTAGGCCCTTGTTTTGCAGCCAGGCGCCCAGCGCGGTGGACAACTCGTCGAGCTGCTTGTAGCTCATCCAGCGGTTCATGCAGACCGAAAACGGGTTGTCGCTGTGCTCGCGAAAAGCCCTTTCCATCAAATCCGTCAAACTTTTGTATTGCTCCGTGTCGATGTCGTGCGGTACACCGGGGGGGTAATTCTTCAGCCAAATACGTTCCATGCGCTTGTCTCCTGTAGCGCTTGATTGTCACCAGCTCCTGTTGGGGTCGACAGAGGGCAAGTCCTGAGATGGTGGCTTGCTGGTCTCAAAGGCGACAAAACCCGTGTCATCTCCGGGCAGGCAAATCGGTGCAAAATGGGGTTAACCCTAGGTGCCACCATGAATCCCCCTTCAGAACCGCGTACCAAGCGACTCATTCGTGTGCTGAGCCAGCTGTTGCAAAGCGTGTTCGGCGTGGCCGACGTGGGGCTGTCGGCCTCGGGCGGGGTGGCCCGCAAGAGTGCCAATTGGGTGCCGATTCGATCGCTGTCGCCACGACACAAGCCGCGCATTGCGCGGCATTTGCGGGCCCTGCCCGCACAAGACCGCTACCTGCGTTTTGGATACGCCGCCACCGATGAGCAAATTGACCGCTATGTGGCGGGTCTGAACTTCACGCGGGACGAGATCTTCGGGGTTTTTAACCGCCGCCTGGAGCTGGTGGCCATGGCGCACTTGGCGTATTCGGTCGACCCGCAATGGGCCACGTGTGCCGAGTTTGGCGTGTCGGTGTCGCCTCATCAGCGCGGCAAAGGTTTGGGCGCCCAATTGTTTGGACATGCGGTGATGCATGCCCGCAACCAAGGGGTGAGCCTGTTGTTCATCCACGCCTTGAGCGAGAACGTGGCCATGCTCAAGATCGCGCGCCACGCTGGGGCTGCGGTGCAGCGCGACGGCAGCGAAAGCGAGGCCTATTTGTCTTTGCCGCAAGCCACTTTGGACAGCCAGCTCAGCGGGCTGGTGCAGGAACAAATGGCCGAGCTCGACTACCAGCTCAAAATGCAGGCGAACCAGTTTCACCAGTGGCTGGCCACGGTGCAAGAGATCCGCCAGGGCGTGCGCGATGCCCGTCACACTTCGCGCGGCCCCTGAAAAGGCGGTTTGTCATCCAAATCCGCTATCCTTGCAGGATGTTCACTACAGCATGTCCTGCCCGCCTAGACCGTGTCTGACCCCTACCCTGCGCGCCACACCGAGCGCGAAGACAAGCGAAGTTTTCTGCAAAAACTCGCGGAGTTCATCCACCCCGGACCCGATTCGGCCGATGAACTGATCGAGACCCTGGCCGAGGCCGAGGACAACCAGATCATCAACACCGAGAGCCGTTTGATGCTCGAAGGGGTGATCCGCATGGCCGACATGACCGCCAGCGATGTGATGCTGGCTGCCCCGCGCATGGACCTGCTGAACATCGAAGACCCCATGGACGAGTTGCTGCACCAGGTGATCGACACCGGGCATTCGCGCTTTCCGGTCTTTGAGGGTGAGCGCGACAACATCATTGGCATCTTGCTGGCCAAAGACCTGCTCAAACTGCAGCGTGCGCCTGAGTTGAACATCCGCACCTTGTTGCGTCCGGCGGTGTTTGTGCCGGAAAGCAAGGGCCTGAACGATTTGCTGCGCCAGTTCCGCGACAACCGCAACCACCTGGCCATCGTGATTGACGAGTACGGCCGCACGGCTGGGCTGATCACCATCGAGGATGTGCTCGAGCAGATCGTGGGTGAGATCGAGGACGAGTTCGACATCGCCGAGGATGCTGGCGATATTTTTGGGCTGCCCGACCGCAGCTTCAGGGTCAGCGGCGACACCGCCATCGAGCGCGTGGACGAGGCCTTTGGCGTGGATTTGAGGCTGGCACGCCAGGCTGATGACGACCATGATTTCGACACACTGGGCGGCTTGATCGCCCACGAAATGGGCCATGTGCCGCACCGCGGCGAAAGTTTTGAACTGTCGGGGCTGCGCTTTGTGGTCTTGCACACCCGCGCGGGTGCTGTGCGCTGGTTCAAGGTGTCCCCCTTGCCTGCCCCAGGCACCGAACCGCTTGGCAGCAACCTGCCCAGCAGCGCGGGCAACTCGCCTGCACCCGGAACCGCACCATGAGGGGTGTGCCGCCACGCGAGCGCGGATGGCAGACCGTCTGGCCCGCGTTGGCGGGGGCTGCGCAGGCCGCGTCCATCGCCTGGCCAGGCAGTGGCCAGGCCCAGGGCTGGTTGCAGGTGTTGAGTTTGACGCTGCTGGCCGCTGGGCTGGCCCGCATGGCCCGTTCAGGTTTGACGCAGGGCCGTGGGGGCCCACTTCTCAAGCGGGCGGCTTGGTTCGGTGGTGTGTTTGCCACGGCTTGGTTGGCCGGGTGTTTTTGGTGGCTGTATGTGTCCATGCACCATGTCGGTGGCTTGCCCGCGCCCTTGGCGGTGCTGGCCGTGCTGGCTTTGGCAGCGGCGCTGGCGCTGTACTACGCTGCCGCCTCGGCCGTTTGGGTGAGCCTGGCGCGAGGCCTGGTGGACGGGCGGCCCGGTTGGGCCAGTATCTTGTTCGCCGCGGTATGGACCTTGGCCGAACTCATGCGTGGGCGCTGGCTGACGGGTTTTCCTTGGGGGGCCGGTGGCTATGCGCATGTGGACAGCGCTTTGGTTGCCTTTGCGCCATGGGTTGGTGTGTACGGCATGGGGGCTGTGGCCGCTTGGCTGGCCATGCGCCTGGCGTTGGCGGGTTGGCGATTGCGGGCGCTGAAGCCCTTGCTGGGTGTGGGCATCGTGACTTGGACTTTGCAGGCGTTCGGGCCTGTGTTCACCACCTCCGCTGGCTTGGGGCAAGTGCAGTTGCTGCAGGCCAATATTTCGCAAACCGACAAGTTCCAGGCCGCCAGTGGCGTGCGTGATGCGCTGCAGTGGTACGACGAACAATTGCGCGCCAGCCAGCAGCCTTTGGTGGTGGCCCCTGAAACCGCCATCCCCCTGCTGCCGCGCCATTTGCCAGAGGGTTACTGGTCCGGCTTGCAGGCGCATTTTTCAGAGCCAGGCAGACCGATGGCCTTGGTGGGCCTGCCTTTGGGCAGCCTAGACCAGGGTTACAGCAACTCGGTCGTGGCGCTGGGGCCTCAGGGCATAGCGTCCTACCGCTACGACAAATCGCACCTGGTGCCCTTTGGCGAGTTCATCCCGCCGGGTTTTGCCTGGTTCATCCGCATGATGAACATCCCTTTGGGCGACTTCAAATCGGGCGCTTGGGACCAACCTTCTTTGGCCTGGCAAGGCCAACGCTTGGCCCCCAACGTTTGTTACGAAGACCTGTTTGGCGAGGAGCTGGCCCTGCGTTTCAAAGACCCGTCCACCGCGCCCACGGCCTTGGTGAATGTGAGCAACATCGCCTGGTTTGGCGACACGCTGGCGGTGGACCAGCACTTGAACATCTCCCGCCTGAGGGCCATTGAGTTGGGCCGACCCATGCTGCGCGCCACCAACACCGGGGCCACGGCCATCATTGACCACCAGGGGCGCGTGACACACCAGTTGCCACGTTTTACCCGGGGCAGTCTGACCGGTTCTTTTGAGGGGCGCCAAGGCCTGACACCCTTTGCCCGCTGGGCCAGTGCATGGGGTTTGGCCCCTCTGTGGGCGCTGTGCTGTGTGGTGGTGGCTTGGGCTTTTTGGCAGCGGCAAAGGCCGTAAAATGAAGGGTTCGCGCAAAGCTTGCGCCCATCCCTAACTCCAGCCAGCTCGCTGCTGGCCTGCTCAGGCCATGTTGACCTTCCAGCAAATCATTCTCAAACTGCAGCAGTACTGGGACGCCCAGGGCTGCGCCTTGCTCCAGCCCTACGACATGGAAGTCGGCGCGGGCACCAGCCACACCGCCACGTTTTTGCGCGCCATCGGCCCCGAGCCCTGGAAAGCCGCTTATGTGCAGCCCAGCCGCCGCCCCAAAGACGGGCGCTACGGCGAGAACCCCAACCGCCTGCAGCACTACTACCAATACCAGGTGGTCTTGAAGCCCGCCCCCAGCAACATCCTGGAGCTGTATTTGGGCTCGCTCGAAGCACTGGGTTTTGATCTGAAAAAGAACGACATCCGCTTTGTCGAAGACGACTGGGAGAACCCCACACTCGGCGCATGGGGCTTGGGCTGGGAAGTCTGGCTCAACGGCATGGAAGTCACGCAGTTCACCTATTTCCAGCAAGTGGGCGGCATCGACTGCAAACCGATCACGGGTGAG
>JAKFXJ010000320.1 GCA_021731425.1 Limnohabitans sp.
GGCGTGGGCTCTGGCACCTCGGGCAGCGGCAAGGGCATTTGCTCGGCTGTGCCCTGACGCTGAGCGCGCTGCGCCAGGATGTTCTGGATCGCCCAGGCCATCGCCGCCACTTCGGAGTCGTGCCACATCGGCACGCGGGTGCCGTCTTCGCGCACTTTGTAGCCGCCACGCACAGGGCCACGGTCCCAGGCCACTTTGCGCATGTCCGACAAGGCCCGCTCCAGAAAACCACCGCGCGCGGCCAGTGACAGCAAACGCATGCTGGCCGTGATCCACTGCTGCGACTCGCCGCTTTGCCCCACCGGCATGAAAAACTCGATGGCGCGGTCCACCGTGCCCAAGCCCTCGCCACGCGAGACCGGCAAAAACGACACGACCAGGTACAGCGACTTGGCGCCTTCGCTGGTCCAGTACTCGATTTTTTCGGCCACCGCATCCAGCGCACCGTTGGGGCGGCTTTCGATCACGGTGCGCATCGGGTCTGTGGTGGCGGCAGCAGGCACCTCGGCTTTGGCGGTGGCGGGTGATGGCGTGAGTTCCAGCACCGATCCCAAAATGGCATTGGGTCGGTAAGTGGCCAGGCCCTTCAGGCCCGAGCGCCAGGCCTGCAGGTACAGGCCCTTGAACTCTTGGTAAGGGTAATCGGCAGGCACGTTCACCGTTTTTGAGATCGCGGTGTCCACAAAGGGCTGCACGGCTTGCATCATGGCGATGTGCTCGTTGGCGCTCATGTCCATGGCGCCCACAAAAGCCGGTGGCAACTGGGTGGTGTCGCCGCCCAGCATTTTGTAGAGACGCCAGGCGTGGTCTTGCACTTCGTATTCGCTGCGCGTGCCATCGGCCTCGCGCTTTTTGCGGGTGTAAGTCCACGAAAATGCGGGCTCGATACCGTTGGATGCGTTATCGGCAAAAGCCAGACTCACCGTGCCGGTGGGCGCAATCGACAGCAAATGGCTGTTGCGGATGCCGTGAGCCCGGATGTCGGCCTTCAGCGCTTCGGGCAGGCGGCTGGCAAAGGTGCCATCGGCCAGGTAAGCGTCGGGATCGAACAACTCAAACGCGCCCTTCTCACGGGCCAGTGCCACCGAAGCGGTGTAGGCGGCATCGCGCATGCAGCGTGCGATTTTTTGCGCCATCTCGCGGCCCTCGGCGGCGTTGTAGCGCAGGCCCAGCATCACCAGGGCATCACCCAGCCCGGTGAAGCCCACGCCAATGCGGCGCTTGATGCGGGCTTCTTCTTGCTGCTCGGGCAAGGGCCAATGGGTCAGGTCCAGTACGTTGTCCAAAGCGCGCACCTGCAGGGCCACACTTTGCGCGAAGGCTTCAAAATCGAACTCGGCAGGCCCGCCATGGTCAAAAGGCCGACGCACAAAACGCGGCAAGATGACCGGCCCCAAATCGCAGCAGCCATAAGGCGGCAAGGGTTGTTCGCCGCAGGGATTCGTAGCGCTGATCGACTCGATCGCACGCAGGTTGTTGTCGCGGTTGATTTGATCGAGAAACAAAATGCCCGGCTCGGCAAAGTCGTAGGCTGAGCGCATGATGGCGTCCCACAGGTCTTGCGCGGGCAGACTCTGATAGACCCATTGGCCGTCTTCGCGCTGGTGCGCACCCTGGTCAATCAAATCCTGCCCGGGGTGTGCGGCGTGCACCAGATCCCAGCTGCGGCCTTGATGCACCGCTTCGATGAAAGCATCGCTCACGCCAACCGACACGTTGAAATTGTTCCAGCGCCCCGGCGTGCGCTTGGCGGTGATGAACTCGATCACGTCCGGGTGGTCGATGCGCAGCACGCCCATTTGGGCGCCGCGCCGGGCGCCTGCGCTTTCCACCGTGGCGCAGGACTGATCAAAAACATTGATGTAGCTGCATGGCCCCGACGCCGTGGAGGCCGTGCCCTTGACCCGCGCTCCTTTGGGCCGGATGCGCGAAAAGTCATAGCCGACGCCACCGCCTCGGCGCATGGTTTCAGCCGCTTCTCGCAGTGCCTCGTAAATGCCGGGGTAGCCGCCCTCATCACGACCCTGAATGCAATCGCCCACGGGCTGCACAAAACAGTTGATCAAGGTGGCCTGGATACCGGTGCCCGCTGCACTCATGATGCGGCCTGCACCAATCGCTCCCGCGTCCAGATTGCACCGGAATTTTTGCTCGTATTCGGGACGCAGCTCGGGTTTTTCAACGCTGGCCAGAGCACGCGCCACGCGGTCGAACAACTTACTGGCGCTGCTTTCGTCGGCCTTGAGGTATTTTTCTTTCAGCACATCAGTGCTGATGGGCTGCGCGGCCATGAGGGGCAAGATGGCAGACAACTGAGGGTCTTCAGCGGGGCGGTTCATTCAGGGTGATCCTTGGAAGTTTGGAGGGGTTCGGTGGGCTTGCAAAGTCTGCTGGCCGATCTCACTGGCAGGTTATCGACCCTCAGCGGGTCTGGATTTGCCTTGCGTCAAACAGCGCTGCATCAAGGCCTTTTCGGTACGCCAGCCCACAGACAAATTCGTCATATCAGGCCACCCCATCAAGCCGACAGATGCGGCACTGCGCGCATTTGCTCGGGCGTGGTGAAGTAGGCCGCGGTCTGCCCCAGACGCTCACGCGCCTTGTGCAGCTCATGCCGGGCCAGGGTGCGCAGATGCACTTCATCAGGGCCGTCCATCAAGTGCATGGCACGCCCCCAAGTCCAGAAATAAGCCAGCGGGGTGTCGGGCGACAAACCCATGGCACCAAACACCTGCATGGCACGGTCCACCACGCGGGTTTGCAGCCGGGCCGACACCACCTTGATGGCCGAGACCTGGGCTCGCAGCTCGGCGGCAGGCGCGTCGCCCCGGTCCAGCAGCCAGGCGGTCTTGAGCACCAAAAGTCGCGCCTGATCGATCTCCAGGCGCGACTCGGCCAGCCAGTCCTGCACATTGGATTGGTCGGACAAATGCTTGCCAAATGCGGTGCGCTCCAGTGCGCGCTCGGTCGCCATTTCCAGTGCCAACTCGCATTGGCCAATGGTGCGCATGCAGTGGTGCACCCGCCCCGGCCCCAGGCGCGCCTGCGCCATGGCAAAGCCTTGGCCCCAACCGCCAAGCAAATGGTCTTTGGGGATGCGCACCTGGCGAAACACGATCTCGCAATGCCCTTCGGGTGCCAGGTGGTGCACCACCGGAATGTTGCGCAGCACCTGCACGCCCGGCGTGCCCATGGGCACCAGCACCATGCTGTGCTGGTGGTGCGCGGCTTGCTCTGGCGGCCATTGCACATCTGCTGCGGCCAGCCCGGAGGGTCCTTCGTTTTTGCACACGACGATCAGCAGCTGGCAATGCGGGTGCGCCGCGCCGGTGATGAACCACTTGCGCCCATTGAGCACCCAGTCGCCGCCGTCCGAGCGCAGCGTGGTTTGCAAATTGGTCGGATCAGACGAGGCCACATCGGGTTCGGACATGGCAAAAGCCGAGCGGATCTGGCCATGCAGCAAGGGTTCCAGCCAGCGCACGCGCTGCGCTGGACTGGCAAAGCGGTGCAAGAGTTCCATGTTGCCGCTGTCGGGCGCATTGCAATTGAACACCTCAGCCGCCCAAGGCAATCGGCCCATGGTTTCGGCCAGAGGAGCGTAATCCAGATGGCTCAGGCCCGTTCCGGGCTCATCCGGCTTCAAGCAGGGCAGAAACAAATTCCACAGTCCCTCTTCTTGCGCCAGCGCCTGCAGGTCCGCCATGAAGGGCGGCGGGAACTCGCTGTTTTTCACCGACTGGTGCCACGCTGCGTTGTAGGGCAAGAGGTAGCGGTCCATGAAAGCTTGCAGACGCTGATGCCAGTGCTGCGCTTGAGGAGACGGCGAAAAATCCATGGAATTACTCCAGACAGAACCTACAGCGTGCCCCAACCGGGCACAAAGCGCCATCGTTCTTTGGTGGGATGCAAAGACCTGAAAGTCAACAAGGTGAATATTCACATGAAATGAATCTTATCTGATAATAGATTCACCAAAAATAAATTTTTAAAGGAAAACACATGACACCAGTTGCAGTCCAGAACACCGCCCAGCCTGCAAGCCAGGCCCAACAAAGCATCGGCTCGCTGGCGATGCAGATCCCCGGGGCCACCGCCATCTTCCGCAAATTCAAGCTCGACTTTTGCTGCGGCGGTCAACAGCCTCTGGCCAAAGCCTGCGAGGACAAAGGCCTGAACACCGAAGAAGTGCTGCAAGCCCTGAACGCATTGCAGTGCAGCGACGAGCTGCCCCCTGCCCCCTCGGCCAGCGATTTGGTGGACCACATCTTGCAGCGCTACCACGAGGTGCACCGCCAGCAACTGCCCGAGCTCATCCGCATGGCCCGCCGTGTCGAGGCCGTGCACCGTGATCACCCCCAAGTGCCGCACGGGCTGGCCGACCAGCTCGAAACTATGGAACAGGAACTGCTGGAACACATGGCCAAGGAAGAACAGATCTTGTTCCCGCTGCTCAAGCAAGGCGGCCACCCGATGGTGGTGCACCCGATTGGCATGATGCGCCACGAACATGTGAGCCACGGGGCCCAGCTGGAACAACTGGCCGAGTTGACCACCCAGCACCAGCCACCCGCCGGTGCCTGCAACACCTGGCAGGCGCTTTATGCAGGCACCGCCCGCTTGACCGAAGACCTGATCGAGCACATCCACCTTGAGAACAACCTGCTGTTCCCGGCCTTTGAAGGCCAGGCGCAGCACTGAGCCATGGCGACGAACCTGGGCCTGCACCCTGAGACAGCCTCATGGCTGCCCATGACCGAGGCTGCCGGTCTGAAGCCTCTGCGCATACGCGGCAAGACCTTGCTGCCCATCGTGCAAGGCGGCATGGGCGTGGGCGTGTCGGCTTCCGGTCTGGCTTCGGCCGTGGCCCGACTGGGCGGCATGGGTACCATCTCGTCGGTGGACCTGCGCCGCCGCCATGCGGACCTGATGGTGCAAACCGCGCATCTGGACAAAGAGCCGGATGCAGGCGAACGCATCAACGCAGCCAACCTGATCGCGCTGGACCGCGAAATCTGCGCCGCACGCGAAGCGGCGCAAGGCCGCGGCTGGATAGCCGTCAACGTGATGAAGGCCCTCAGCGCCTACGAAGCCTATGTGCGGCAAGCCCTGCACAGCGGTGCCGATGCCCTGGTGGTGGGTGCAGGCCTGCCGCTGGACTTGCCCGATCTGGCCCGCGATCACCCCGATGTGGCGCTGATTCCGATCTTGTCGGACGCCCGTGGTGTGCAGTTGCTGGTGCGCAAGTGGGAAAAGAAAGGCCGCCTGCCCGATGCCGTCGTCATCGAAAACCCGCGTCTGGCCGGTGGCCATCTGGGTGCGGCCAAGGTGGCCGACCTGAGCGATGCGCGTTTTGACTTCGAAGTGGTGCTGCCGCAGGTGCGCGAATTCTTTCGCCAGGCCGGGTACGAGCGCGACATCCCCTTGATTGCGGCGGGCGGCATCGGCTGCCATGCCGACATCGTGCGACTGCAAGGCCTGGGCGCTGCAGGCGTGCAGCTGGGCACCGCCTTTGCCGTGACCGAAGAATGCGACGCGTCCGCCGTCTTCAAACGCATCCTGGCGCAAGCCGGGCCGCAAGATCTGGTCGAATTCACCAGCGTGGCCGGTTTGCCCGCCCGTGCCGTGCGCACGCCCTGGCTGGAAAAATACCTGCGCATCCTGCCGGTGTTGCAAGAGCGCGCCCACCCCAAGGCCAAATGCAATATGTCGTTTGATTGCCTGCAAACCTGCGGCTTGCGCGATGGCATTTCGGGCATCGGCCAGTTCTGCATCGACCAGCAGTTGGGGCACGCCATGGCGGGTGACGCTGATCGCGGCCTGTTCTTCCGGGGGGCCGGTCGCCTGCCCTTTGGCGAACAAATCCGTGGAGTGGCCGACCTGGTGCATCACCTTCTCACGCCAAGATTAGCCATTTCAAATGAGACTTGAATCAATTGCCAAGAGCACAACAGCCGTTCAAAAGACTTTATGAAATTTTAATCAAAAGACGCAAGTGATCAGTAACTAGAACCTGATCGTCTACATTGACAACGTGCAAATTTGTCCCGTAGGCTTCAAATACCCGGTGCCCCATCTGGTAGCCCGGGTTTTCAACGACTACGTCATCACCTGGATTGACAAGCAAACGCGCTCACAGATCGAGAGCTTGCGAAGAGCCGTTGACAATCATCAATTGCTCGACCGAGCACGACAGCCCCCGCGTTTGGCACAGGCGGGCTTGCAGGGCCTTGCACAACCCCTGATTGCCACGAGGGTCCTCGTATTCGAGCCGGTGACAGTGTCAGATGCGGCTATCACGGACCTTTGTTCAATGCACAGGGCAAGTGGACCGAAAACTCCTGGAATGCCCCCCCACACCTAAAGCATGCGTAAGAAATATCCACAGGCAGTCAAGAATAAGTGAGTACCCCCCCTTGTTCAATTTGCACGCACAAAAATTTGCGCAAGCCCACGCATCTTGGGCGCCAGTCTGTAGAGATTCAGACCCCCTACCCCCTCAGGACGGGGCCTGGTTGCGCAGGGATGCCGTCTCTGAGGCGGTCTTGGCGTTGTGACAGGGCACGCACAGGCTCTGCAGGTTCGCTCGCTCAAAGCGCTCACCGCCTTGCTTGACCGGAACGATGTGATCGACCACCTTGGCTGGTTGCAACAAGCCCTTGGCCTGGCACCTGCAGCAAAGCGGGTTATCCCGTAACACCGCTGCACGTGTGTTGCGCCACCTGGCCGATTGATAGAAGCCGAGCTCTGTGTCGAACCCACGCCGCGCACGCCCGTACTCACGGTGCACTTGGGGCTGGTGATTGCTGCAGTAGCCGGGCACGTTCAGCACCTGCGCGCAACCCGGATATCTGCATGGGGTGGGTGCACTTCGCGGCATCTCAATCGGCTTTCAAGAATTAAGCGACAGCTCGAAAAATTGACTTGGCTTCATCTTGATTCAGAGCGTCAATCCATCACATTGGATTAACGAAAGGAACAAACCGATGAAGCAAGACAAGAACATCAACAAGCTTTTTGAGCAGATCGCTCTGAAGCATTTCTTTATCGAAACGCTGGAAACACAACACAGCGACCGACTGGACTTCCACGACGTCTCGGTCTGGGCCATCAAGAGCGCACTGGAAGCTGCTTACGCCGCAGGCCACGCTGCCGCCACTGCAGAAATACAAAACAAATCAACAACATCGAAAGGCAAACAATGAAACTCACTGACACCCAACGCGCGCTGCTTGAAGCCGCTGCCAAGCATCCTCAAAAGAAACTGACCAACTTCCCCGACACCCTCAAGGGTGGTGCACGCATCAAGGTGCTCGCGGCCATGCGCAATGCACAGCTGATTGCGGCCAGCGCGTCAGAGCCCGAGGTGTATGTGGCCACAGCCACAGGGTTGCAAGAGATCGGCATCACCACTCAGCCACCACGTACAACACGAGAAGGCACCAAGCAGGCCGTGCTGAT
>JAKFXJ010000245.1 GCA_021731425.1 Limnohabitans sp.
CCGCTCCACCGTGTCCACGTCGCTGTGCAAATAGCGCACCTTCACGCCGTTGTCGCTCAGGTAATCGGTGAGCTGCTCGGCCATGCGTTTGGTCAGCGTGGTGATGAGCACGCGCTCGTGCTTGTCAACCCGGATGCGGATTTCCTGCAGCACGTCGTCCACCTGGTGCGTGGCGGGTCGTACTTCGACCTGCGGGTCGACCAGACCCGTGGGGCGCACCACTTGTTCGACCACTTTGCCCGAATGCGTCTTTTCGTAATCGGCCGGTGTGGCCGAGACGAAGATGCACTGGCGCATCCGCTTTTCAAACTCTTCAAACTTGAGCGGGCGGTTGTCCAGCGCACTGGGCAGCCGAAAGCCGTATTCCACCAAGGTGGTTTTGCGGGCCTTGTCGCCGTTGTACATGGCGTTGAGCTGGCCAATCATTTGGTGGCTCTCGTCCAGGAACATGATGGCGTCGGGCGGCATGTAATCGGTGAGCGTGCTGGGCGGGTCGCCTGGCGCGGCCCCCGACAAATGGCAGGTGTAATTTTCAATGCCTTTGCAGTGGCCCACCTCCGACAGCATTTCCAGATCAAACCGGGTGCGCTGCTCCAGCCGCTGCGCTTCCACCAGCTTGCCCATGCCCACCAGTTCTTTGAGACGTTGCGCCAGCTCCAACTTGATGGTCTCCACAGCCGCCAGCACCTTGTCGCGTGGCGTCACATAGTGGCTCGAAGGGTAGACCGTGAAACGCGGGATTTTCTGGCGGATGCGTCCCGTGAGCGGATCGAACAGCTGCAGGCTCTCGATCTCATCGTCAAACAACTCAATTCGGATGGCCAGTTCGGAATGCTCGGCCGGGAACACATCGATGGTGTCGCCACGCACACGGAATTTGCCGCGTGAAAATTCCATGTCGTTGCGCTGGTACTGCATGCGGATCAGCTGGGCGATCACGTCGCGCTGGCCCAGCTTGTCGCCCGTGCGCAGTGTCATGATCATGCGGTGGTAGCTCTCGGGCTCGCCAATGCCGTAAATGGCCGACACCGTGGCCACAATCACCACATCGCGCCGCTCCATGATGCTTTTGGTACACGACAAACGCATCTGCTCGATGTGCTCGTTGATGGCCGAGTCTTTCTCGATGAACAGGTCGCGCTGGGGCACGTAGGCCTCGGGCTGGTAGTAGTCGTAGTAACTCACGAAATACTCGACCGCGTTTTTGGGGAAGAACTCGCGGAACTCGCTGTACAACTGCGCGGCCAGCGTCTTGTTGGGCGCAAACACAATGGCCGGTTTGCCGATTTGCGCAATCACGTTGGCCATGGTGAAGGTCTTGCCCGAGCCGGTCACGCCCAGCAAGGTCTGAAAGACCTCGCCGTCGTGCACCCCCTCGACCAGCTGCTCAATGGCCACGGGCTGGTCACCCGCAGGCGGGTAAGGCTGGTACAGCTCAAAGGGTGAGCCGGGGTAGCTGATGAACTTCCCCTCAGCGTACTTGGCCGCATCGGGCGCAACTTCAACAACAGGGATTTCGGGCACGGTGGACATTTTTCTGAGGACCGCCTAGTCAAACCAAGCGGCGGGGGCCGTTAAAATCAGGGACAACCCGAAAGCCTAACCGAGGAACGGGTTTCCTGCCACCACTGAACACAATCCAAGGACTTTCCATGTCTCTGTTTTCCGCCGTCGAAATGGCCCCCCGCGACCCAATCCTGGGTCTGAACGAGCAATACAACGCCGACACCAACCCCAACAAGGTGAATCTGGGCGTGGGCGTGTACTTCGACGACAACGGCAAACTGCCCCTTTTGCAGTGCGTGCAAGCCGCCGAAAAGACCATGATGGCCACCCCCACAGCCCGTGGCTACCTGCCCATCGACGGCATCGTGGCCTATGACAACGCGGTCAAAGCACTGGTTTTCGGTGATGAGTCTGATGTGGTCAAGTCCGGCCGCGTCTCCACCGTGCAGGCCATTGGCGGCACCGGCGGCCTCAAAATCGGCGCTGACTTCCTGAAAAAGGTCAGCCCCAACGCCAAAGTGCTGATTTCTGACCCCAGCTGGGAAAACCACCGCGCCATTTTCATCAACGCCGGTTTTGAAGTGGGCAGCTACGCCTACTACGACGCGGCCAAGCGCGGTGTCAACTTCGAAGGCATGCTGGCCGACCTGAACGCTGCAGCGCCCGGCACCATCGTGGTGCTGCACGCCTGCTGCCACAACCCCACCGGTTATGACATCACCGACGCCCAATGGGACCAAGTCATTGCCGTCGTCAAGGCCAAGGGCCTGACCGCCTTCCTCGACATGGCCTACCAAGGCTTTGGCCACGGCATCGCCGAAGACGGCGCCGTGATCGGCAAGTTCGTGGCTGCGGGTCTGAACATTTTTGTGTCCACCTCGTTCTCCAAGAGCTTCAGCCTGTATGGCGAGCGCGTGGGCGCCTTGTCGGTGGTGGCCTCTGACAAAGAAGAAGCTGGCCGCGTGTTGTCGCAACTGAAAATCGCCATCCGCACCAACTACTCCAACCCACCCATCCACGGCGGTGCGGTGGTGGCGGCTGTGCTGAACAACCCCGAGCTGCGTGCCCAGTGGGAAAGCGAATTGGCCGAAATGCGTGTGCGCATCAAGGCCATGCGCCAAAAACTGGTGGACAGCCTGAAAGCCGCTGGCGTGAAACAAGACATGAGCTTCATCACCACGCAAATCGGCATGTTCAGCTACTCGGGCCTGACCAAAGACCAGATGGTGCGTTTGCGCAGCGAGTTTGGTGTTTATGGCACCGACACCGGCCGCATGTGTGTGGCCGCGCTCAACAGCAAAAACATCGACTACGTTTGCGCTTCGATCGCCAAAGTCGTCTGAATTGACTGACATCAAGCTTGCAACCGCCCCTGACGGGGCGGTTTCTTTTTGGGCCGTCCGGAATGTGACTGCCGATTAGGGGTCGCACTCAAAAAATACCACTTGGTCTCCTGTACCATTGCTGCAGCGCACCATTTGTCGCAAGGGAAACTGCCACATGCTTTATCAGATTTTTGAAACCCAACGCTCGATCATGGAGCCTTTCTCCGATCTGGCCCAGGCAGCAGCCAAGCTCTACAGCAACCCCCTGAACCCCATGGCCCAAACGCCTCTGGCACAACGTGTGTCGGCAGGCTACGCCCTGATGCACCGCCTGGGCAAGGACTATGTCAAGCCCGAGTTCGGCATCCGCACCGTCAAGGTCAACAAGACCGATGTGGCCATCCACGAGCGCATCGAGATCGACAAGCCCTTTTGCGAACTGCGCCGCTTCAAGCGCTTCTCGGATGATCCCGCGACGCTGACGATGCTCAAGGCCCAGCCTGTGGTCCTGATCGTAGCCCCTTTGTCCGGTCACTACGCCACTTTGCTGCGCGACACCGTCAAGACCATGTTGCAAGACCACAAGGTCTACATCACCGACTGGAAAAACGCCCGCTTGGTGCCTTTGTCGGACGGCGAATTCCACCTTGACGACTACATCAACTACGTGCAGGAGTTCATACGGCACCTGCAAGCTACTTATGGCCACTGCCATGTGGTGAGCGTTTGTCAGCCCACTGTGCCGGTGATGGCGGCTGTGTCTTTAATGGCCAGCCGTGGCGAAAAAACACCCTTGACCATGACCATGATGGGTGGCCCGATCGATGCACGCAAGTCGCCCACCTCGGTCAACAACTTGGCCACGAACAAGAGCTTTGAGTGGTTCGAGAACAACGTGATTTACCGCGTGCCCCCCACCTTCCCTGGCGCTGGTCGACGCGTTTACCCGGGCTTCTTGCAGTACACCGGCTTTGTGGCCATGAACCCTGACCGCCATGCCAAGAGTCATTACGACTATTTCAAGGACCTGATCAAGGGTGATGACGCCAGCACAGAGGCGCACCGCAAGTTCTATGACGAGTACAACGCGGTACTCGACATGGATGCGGATTACTACCTGGAAACCATCGCCACCGTGTTCCAAGACTTCAAACTTGTCAACGGCACCTGGGACGTCAAGGGTGTGGACGGCAAGGTCGAACGCGTGCGCCCACAAGACATCAAGGGCACCGCCCTGATGACCGTGGAAGGCGAACTCGACGACATCTCCGGCTCCGGCCAAACCCGTGCAGCGCAAGATCTGTGCAGCGGCGTGCCCGCCAGCGAGCGTCAGCACTTGGAAGTCCAAGGCGCGGGCCACTACGGCATCTTCAGCGGCCGCCGCTGGCGCGAGATCGTCTACCCTCAGCTGGTCAAGTTCATCTTGAGCCACGCCCCCCAAGCCAAGGCCCCGGCTTTAGAGGTCAAGCCTGTAGCTAAGCCAGTGGCCAAACCTGCTGACAAAACCAGCACCAAAGCGGTAACCAAGACCCCAGCCAAAGCTGTCCCCAACAAGGCCATCAAAACCACTTGGGTGGATGCGAAGAAAAAGGCCTGAGGTCCATGCCCGACTTGAGCAGCCAAGCGCCTGAGACCCAGGCGCTTTTTCTTGCCCTCAACAATGCCCTGCCTCAAACGCAGTGCACCCGGTGCGGCTACCCCGACTGCGCGAGCTACGCCCAAGCCATGGCCGAGGGGCAAGCGCCCATCAACCAATGCCCACCTGGCGGACAAGCGGGCATCGAGCGTTTAGCCGCCATCTCCGGCCAACCCGTGTTGCCCCTCAATTCAGAACACGGCATCGAGGGCCCGCGCCATGTAGCCATCATCGACGAGGCCTGGTGCATCGGCTGCACGCTGTGCATCAAAGCCTGCCCGACCGATGCGATTTTGGGGGCCAACAAACTGATGCACACCGTGATCGAGCCTTGGTGCACCGGCTGCGAGCTGTGCATTCCAGTGTGCCCGGTCGATTGCATTGCACTGGAGAACGTGACGGGTACAAATACGGGCTGGGCCGCCTGGTCTGCCGAGCAAGCCGACACCGCACGCGGGCGCTACACCTCACGCCAGCAGCGGCTGGTGCGTGAAGAAGCCGAGCACCAAAAGCAGTTACAAGCCAAAGCCGAGCACAAACTGGCCGATTTGGCAGCACACACCAAGGGCACAGACCAGGCCCCCGAAGTGGACCGCAAACGCGCCATCATCGAAGCGGCACTGGCCAAAGCAAAAGCCCGGCAGACCGGGGTCTGACGGGCTTTTGTAGAAGCTTGTCGGGGCTGAAGCCTCCGACCTGCAAAGCGCTGCAGGCCGGAATTTCAGGCCCCACACAAATTAATGCGCGTTGGTCGCCAATGACGCAAACGCCTTGACCACCTCGGGGGGTGCCTGGACCAACTCAATCAACACGCCTTCGCCGCCAATTGGGAACTCGTCGTTCGCCTTGGGGTGCAAAAAGGTGATGTCAAAACCAGCCGCGCCCTTGCGGATACCACCGGGCGCAAAGCGCACACCTTGGGCCGTGAGCCACTCCACCGCCACCGGCAAGTCGTCGATCCACAGACCAATGTGGTTGAGGGGTGTGGTGTGCACGGCCGGTTTTTTGTCGGGGTCCAGCGGCTGCATCAAATCGACCTCGACCTTGAAGGGGCCGGTGCCGATGGCGCAGATGTCCTCGTCCACGTTCTCGCGTTCGCTTTTGAAGGTGCCCGTCACTTCCAAGCCGAACATGTCAACCCAGAGTTTTTGCAGGCGGCCTTTATCGGGCCCGCCGATGGCAATTTGCTGGACACCCAGCACTTTGAAAGGGCGGTTCATTTATTCGAACTCCACGATCATCTGGTCCACCGTGAGCGATTCGCCTTTGGCAGCGACCACTTTTTTCACCACACCGTCTTGTGCGGCAAACAGCACGTTTTCCATCTTCATGGCTTCGATCACGGCCACACGCTCACCGGCTTGCACCTTCTGGCCTGGCTGCACCGCGACGTCCACCAGCAAACCGGGCATGGGAGAGAGCACGAAGCGGCTCAGGTCTGGCGGGGCCTTGAAGGGCATGAGCTTGTGCAGCTCGGCCATGCGCGGCGACATCACCAGCGCCTCGATGCGGGTGCCGTTGTGTTGCACTTGCAGGGCCAATGGGTTTTTCAGGGTGCCGCGCTCCACCTGCGCTGTGAACGGTTTGCCGTTGCAAGTGCCTTCGATGCGGATGTCGTTCAAGCGGGAGTTGCTTTCGATGGCGTAGCTTTTGCCATCCACCGTGATCTGCGCCACGCCTGGTTTACCCACGAACTCGTCCACATGCACGGGCACATAGCGGTTGTTGCCGCCCTGCCCCAACTCGACCACCGCATAGTCCTGGCCCACTTTGACGTCGTAACCCGGCAGCTGGCCACTGAGGTTGGCCGCACGCTGGCGAGATTTGCGGCGCACAAAGGCAGCCAGTGCGGCCAAGAAGTCGTGGTCGTCGTGCGGCACGTCTTCGGCGCGGAAGCCTTTGCTGTACTGCTCGGCAATGAAGCCGGTGTTGAAGTCACCCGACACAAAGCGGGGGTGCGCCAGCAAAGCGGCCTGGAAGGGGATGTTGGAGCTGATGCCACGAATGACAAAACCATTCAAAGCTTCGCGCATTTTG
This sequence comes from Limnohabitans sp., assembly GCA_021731425.1. GTDB lineage: Bacteria > Pseudomonadota > Gammaproteobacteria > Burkholderiales > Burkholderiaceae_C > Limnohabitans_A. The sequence goes on from JAKFXJ010000245.1 coordinate 6,505, forward strand.
GCGATCGCGTCGTTGCGGTCTTTGCCGTGCACGATGAGCTTGGCGATCATCGAGTCGTAAAACATCGGGATCTCGCCGCCGTCTTGCACGCCCGTGTCCACGCGCACGCCATAGAGGTCTTGCGTGTTGCCCTGAAACATGGTTTGTTGGGGCGTCTGGAAACGCACCAAACGGCCCGTGGAAGGCAAAAAGTTACGGAACGGGTCTTCGGCGTTGATGCGGCACTCGATGGACCAACCGTTGCGCTGCACGTCTTTTTGCTCAATCGGCAATTTCTCGCCAGCCGCCACACGGATCATCATCTCGACCAAATCGAGCCCGGTGATGGCTTCGGTCACGGGGTGCTCCACCTGCAAGCGCGTGTTCATCTCCAGAAAGTAAAAGCTCTGGTCTTTGCCGACCACGAACTCCACCGTACCAGCCGACTGGTATTTGACTGCCTTGGCCAATTGCACCGCTTGCTCGCCCATGGCCTTGCGCGTGGCTTCAGAGATGAAAGGCGACGGTGCTTCTTCGATCACTTTTTGGTGACGGCGCTGGATCGAGCACTCGCGCTCGTTCAAATAAATCACGTTGCCATGGCTGTCACCCAGCACCTGGATTTCGATGTGGCGGGGTTCTTCGACAAACTTCTCGATGAACACGCGGTCATCGCCAAAGCTGTTGCGTGCTTCATTGCGGCAAGAGGTGAAACCTTCTAACGCCTCTTTGTCGTTGAAAGCCACACGCAGGCCTTTGCCGCCGCCGCCTGCCGAGGCCTTGATCATGACCGGGTAGCCGATGCCTTTGGCAATTTCAACCGCTTTTTCAGCGGTCTCGATGGCATCGTTCACACCGGGAATGCAGTTCACGCCTGCGGCACCCG
>JAKFXJ010000015.1 GCA_021731425.1 Limnohabitans sp.
CTTGTGAGGCTGCAGTTTACGCCGAAACAATGGCTTTGCTGTCTTTTGTCAGACAAGCCAAGGGGACTTGGCCGACAATCAAGCCTCTTTGCGGCGGCCCACTTCTTGGGCCATTTCTGCAAACCTGCACCTTTGAGCGAACAAAAGAGATCAACACCATGGGTAACCGACTCACACAAATCGCCACCCGCACCGGCGACAACGGCACCACCGGCCTGGGCAATAACCAGCGCGTGTCCAAAAACAGCTTGCGTGTGCACGCCATGGGCGAGGTGGACGAGCTCAATTCGCACATTGGCGTGTTGCTTTGCGAAGACATGGCCGCCGACGTGCGCGAGGTGCTGGTCGAGGTGCAGCACCAGCTGTTCAACTTGGGGGGCGAGCTGTCGATTCCTGGCTTTGAGTTGCTGAAAGAAGAGGCCGTGGCGGCCCTCGATGAGGCGCTCGAAAAATACAACGCCCAGCTGCCCAAGCTCGAAGAGTTCATCTTGCCCGCGGGCACCCGTGGCGCCTCGCAAGCCCATGTGTGCCGCACCGTGGCCCGACGCGCCGAACGCGCTTGTGTGGCCTTGGGCAACGAAGAGGCCATCAACGAAACCCCGCGCCAATACCTCAACCGCCTGTCCGACCTGATGTTTGTGCTGGCCCGCGTGCTCAACCGCATGAACGGCGGGGACGATGTGTACTGGAAAAGCCAGCGCATGAACAAAGACAAGGCCTGAAGCCGTGGGCCGTCTGACACACATTGTGGGCTTTGCTGCGCTGAGCTTGGCCGCCATCGGCCCCGCAGCGGCCGCGCCGTCAAAGGTGGTGCTCAGTTGTGCGGTGGCCTACCTGCCGCAGCGCAGCACCTGGGTGCGTGAGGTGCGCATCGATTGGGACAAAAAAGCCATCCGCAGTTTGCAGATTGATGGCTTGCAGCCCCATGGGTTTTCACTCATTCCCCAAGGCGTGATGACGGCGGTCGACAACGAGCGCATTCAGATTGACCTGGTGACGCGCCAGTGGCAAAGCGATTTTCGGGGCCATGCCACAGGCCAGGGCCGCTGCGAAACGGTGCCCGGCTGAAAGCAGCCCGGCCTGTCACCTAGGCGCATGTTTCAGGGTTGATGCGCGTGACAGCGGGGTATGGCCGCTGATACGCTGCAACGCATGAACACCGCGACTAAATCCGCCGATTCGGCCCCCTACCTGCCTCAAATTCGGCTCTACCAAAACTGGCTGCGCGACAAGCGTGGCCTGAGCTTTGCCACTTACAACGACCTGTGGCGTTGGTCGGTGACCGAGCTGGACACTTTTTGGCAAAGCATCTGGGATTACTTCGACTTCCAGTCGCCCACGCCTCACACGGCCGTCTTGGCGAACAACGTCATGCCGGGGGCCAAGTGGTTCCCGGGTGCCCAGACCAATTACGCCCACCAAGTGCTGCGCCATGTGCAGCCTGCGCATGACGCAGGGTTTTTGGCCGTCATCAGCCACAACGAAAAAGGTCTGCGCCGCGAGATGACTTGGCCCGAGCTGCGCCGCCAGGTCGCGGCCATGGCCCTGCACCTGCAGGCCCAAGGCGTGCAGCCGGGTGACCGCGTGGCGGCGTATCTGCCCAATATTCCTGAAGCCATGGTGGCGTTTTTGGCCACCGCCAGCGTGGGCGGTGTGTGGAGCATTTGTGCACCCGACATGGGCACCAACGCGGTGCTCGACCGTTTCAAACAGATTGAACCCAAGGTGCTGATCGCGGTGGACGGCGTGAGCTACGGCGGACGCGACTTTGACCGCATGGGTGTGGTGCAGGAGCTGCGCGATGCTTTGCCCAGCGTGCAACACGTCATCATTCACGACAACCTGGGCACCTTGGACCTGACCAACTGCGATGTGGGAAGCAGCGTGCAAATGTCGGCCATCACCGCGCGGGATGATGCCGAAGTGCTGGCCTTTGAGCCGATGTGGCTGCCCTTTGACCACCCGCTGTGGATTGTGTATTCGAGCGGCACCACCGGCCTGCCCAAGCCCATCGTGCACGGCCATGGCGGCACCGTGATCGTGGCCTTGGCCAACAAGATTTTGCACAACGACATCGGTTGCAGCTACCACCCCAACAGCTGGGGCGAGCGCTTTCACTGGTACAGCTCGACCGGCTGGGTGATGTGGAACGCGCAAGTCGCGGGCCTGCTCAACGGCGTGACCTGCGTGATCTATGACGGCAACCCCGGCGGCAGCAAAGAGAACCCCGATTGGGGCATTTTGTGGCGCATGGCGGCGCAGGAAAAGGTCACGTTTTTTGGCGCAGGCGCAGCCTACTTTGCCAATTGCCACAAAGCCGGTTTGGACATTTCCCGCAGCGGAGACCTGTCCCTCATCCGCGCCCTGGGCACCACCGGATCGCCCCTGTCGGCCGACACGCAGACTTGGGGCGTGGAACAATTCAAGGCCATCGGCACCGACATCTGGTGGTGCAATATTTCGGGCGGCACCGACTTTGCGGGCGCCTTTGTGGGCGGCCACCGCGAACTGCCGCAAGAGCCCGGCGTGATGCAATGCCGCGAACTCGGCTGCGCGGTCGAGGCCTGGAACGAAGCGGGTGAGCCGGTGATTGGTGAGGTGGGTGAGCTGGTCTGCACCCAGCCCATTCCGTCCATGCCGCTGTATTTCTGGAACGACAAGAACAACGCCCGCTATCTGGCCAGCTACTTTGAGATGTACCCCGCAGGTCATGGCCGAAAGCCTGGTGGTGGCGACGGTCCGGCCAGCATGGGCGGTGTGTGGCGGCACGGCGATTGGCTGCGCATTGGCGACGCCAGTGGCCAGGGCGAAGGCTGTGTCATCTTTGGCCGCAGCGACGCGACCATCAACCGCTACGGCCTGCGCATGGGCACCAGCGAGCTTTACAGCGCCGTTGAAGCCCTGCCCGAAGTCATGGACTCGATGGTGGTGGACTTGGAGTACTTGGGCAAAGAAAGCTACATGCCGCTGTTTGTGGTGCTGCGCCCGGGCACCACGCTGGACGATGCGCTCAAGGCCAAGCTCAACAACGCCATCAAGGTGGCGCTCAGCCCGCGTTTCATCCCCAACGAGATCTTCCAGGTCGCCGAGATCCCGCGCACCCTGTCCGGCAAAAAGCAGGAACTGCCGATCAAGAAACTCATGCTCGGTCAGCCCCTCGAAAAGGTGGTCAACAAAGACGCCATGGCCAATCCGGGGTGTTTGGACTGGTATGTGAGCCTGGCCCAAAAACATTTGAGCCGAAGCTAAACGCCCCACACCATTCCAACGCCATTCTTGCCGGGTGGTCGGTGGGCGTGTGCGGGTGTCAGGCAGTCAAAGTGTTTTGCGCTTGAACAAACGCTGTGTCTTGTTTTTCAGCGCATGGACGAGCCAAGGGCCCACGCTGCGCAAAAAGGCCATGACCGTGGTTTTTTGGGCAAAGATGCGACGAGGCAAGCCGGAACGGCTGTTTGGCAACGCCCAGCGGCTGCTGGGCTTCCAAATGGTGGTCAGGATCAGTTGTAAAGTGGCCAATATCAGCACCACTTGCAGGCCAAACAATAGCAAAAAGCCCCAAGAAATGTCTACCCACAGCATGCGCAAAACCGCCATGGCCACAGAGAGGCTCAACAGGATGAAGGCGCTCCATTTCAGGCCCAAGGCCAAATGAGGTGTCATGGTGATGGGTGTTTTGAAGGGTGACTGAACTCACACCATTTTAGAACCGCAAAACAAACAAAGTAATGGACGGAAAGGCCACCAGCAATGCGGTGCGCAAAAGATCGCTCAGCACAAAGGGCATGATGGCGCGGTAGGTCTGGGTGATGGGTGTGTCGCGAGCGAGCGAGTTGATGACAAACAGGTTCATGCCGACCGGGGGCGTGATCAAGCCCACCTCCACCACGATCAACACCAAGATACCGAACCAGATGGCCAGCTCATCGGGGGGCAGGCCAAAGTCCAAGGCTGAGACGATCGGGAAAAACACCGGAATGGTCAGCAAGATCATGGACAGCGAGTCCATGAAGCAACCCAAAATCACGTAGAGCACCAAAATCGCGGTCATCACCAGCAAGGGGCTGACGCCCCATGAGGCCACGGCTGCTGCGGCTTCTTGGGGCAGCTGCGACAAGGCTAAAAAGGTGTTGTACACGCCGGCACCCAGCACGATCATGAAGATCATGGCCGTGGCCACGGCGGTGCCCAGCAAAGCACCGCCTAGCGTTTTGCGGTTCAGGCCGCCATTGAGCCAGGCCGCAATGCCGGTGCCAAACGCGCCCACAGCCGCGCCTTCGGTGGGCGTGAAAATGCCGCCATAAATACCGCCGACCACCAGCAAGAAAATCAGCACCACGGGCCACACGCGGGCAGTGGCTTGCAGTCGTTCTTTCATGGGGGCGGGGGGCAGAGTGCCCATGTCTTGTGGACGCAGCCGGGCATAAATGGCGATCACGATCACATAGCCCACCGCCGCCAGAATGCCGGGAACGAAGGCTGCCAAAAAGAGTTTGGCGATGTTCTGTTCCGTCAAGATGGCGTAGATGACCAGCACCACGGAGGGCGGGATCAAGATGCCCAGCGTGCCACCAGCGGCCAGACAGGCCGTGGAGATGCCACCCGCATAACCGGCGCGTTTGAGCTCAGGCAGGGCCACTTGCCCCATGGTCGCGGCGGTGGCCAAAGACGAGCCGCAAATGGACCCAAAACCGGCACAGGCACCAATGGCAGCCATGGCCACACCGCCTTTGCGGTGTCCCACCCAGACTTCGGCGGCCTTGAACAAGGCTTTTGACAAGCCGCCCAATGCGGCAAATTGACCCATCAGCAAAAACAGTGGAATGACCGACAGCGAATAACTGGAAAAGGTGCTGTAAGTGACCTGCTTGAGTTGGTTGATGATGGGCGTGATGTTGCCAAAAATAAAGTAAGCCCCACCCAGGCCGCACAGCATCATCGACAAGCCGATGGGGATGCGCACAAAAATCAGCAGCAGCAAAACCGGGAAAGACCACAGCGCCAGTTCAATCGTGTTCATGGGCAAAACTCCAGCCGGGGATCAGTGGCCGATGGGGCCGGAAACATGCAGGCTCTCATCGGGCTTGGCCAGCCCCAGCTGCATCAGAATGTGGCCCAAATAAGTGACGCAGCCCAGCACCGCGCCCAACATGCACAAAGCAAACCCCCACCACAGGGGCATTTGCAAGATGAAAGTGGTTTCCTGGTTGGTGTATTTGTCCACCAGACCCGCCCACAAACGCCAGCTCAGCAGCAGCCAGACCGCCAGCATCAGCACATCACTGATCAAGCGGATGAAGCGCTGCAGCCCGGCCGACATGTGCGAATACAACAAGTCCACCGTGGCGTGTCCACCTTGCAGGTAACACCAAGGCATGAAAAAGAAAATGGCCACGCCCACGCCCACTTCCACCAGCTCATAGTCGCCGGGCACTGGGCCCAGGCCCATGCCACTGAAGCTGCGCCCGATCACGCTGATCACCACCAACAAGGTCAACAGTGTCAGCAACACACCGCCAGTCAAGGCGCTCCAGCGGGCCATGTGGTGAATGAAGGTCATCATGGACAAGGTCTCCCGGATGTCTGGGGCTCGCCCCAGATTGGACAGAAAAAACCCGCCGACCAGCGGCGGGTGCAATGCGTGCCAAAAGGCAACACATTCAGTTACTTGCTGTGCTTGGCAATCAGCTCGCGGGCCTCTGACAACAACTTTTTGCCATCAATGCCTTTGGCGCTGACTTCCTTGACCCAGTCATCGGCCACCACGCTGGCCGTACGACGCCAGCGTTGAGTCTCTGCCGCCTCAAGAGCCACGATGTTGTTGCCCGCTTTTTCAGCAATCGCGCGACCGGCCTTGTCGCCTTCGTCCATGGCACGACCAAAGAAAGCAGCCGTCTCCAGGCCTGAGTTCTTGTCGATCACCTGCTTCAAGTCGGCAGGCAGTTTGTCATAAGTTGCTTTGTTCATCGACACCGCAAAGGTGGAGTTGTACAAGCCGTTGGGGCCGAAGAAGGTGGTGTGGTTCTTCACCAATTCATGCACTTTCAACGAAGGTGCCACTTCCCAAGGGATGGTGGTGCCCTGGATCACGCCTTTGGACAAAGCTTCTGTGACGGCGGGCACTGGCATGCCCACAGGGGTTGCACCCAGTTTGGTCAGCATGTTGTTGATGATGCGCGAGCCGCCACGGATCTTCATGCCTTGCAGGCTCTCCAGCCCCGTCACGGGGGTTTTGGTGTGGAACAGGCCGGGGCCGTGGGTATGCACAGCGATCAGCTTCACGTCCTTGAATTCTTCGGGTGCGTTCTTTTGCACGTACTCCCACAGGGCCTTGGAAGAGGCTTCACCGGTGGTGGTCAGGAAAGGCACTTCAAACACTTCGGTCTTGGGGAAGCGGCCTGGGGTGTAGCCCAACACGGTCCAGGTGATATCAACGATGCCGTCTTTGGCCTGGTCAAACAACTGGGGGGGCGTGCCGCCGAGCTGCATGGTGTTGAAAATCTGCACCTTGATGCGGCCACCCGACTCGGCTTCGACCTTTTTGGCCCATGGCACGATGGCTTTGGCCGGGATGGTGGCCTGTGGCGGCAACATCTGGTGAAAGCGCAAAGTCACGTTTTGGGCCTGTGCGGCACCGGCAAAGGCCGTTGCGCTCAAAATGGCCAACACGGCACGACGAGGGGTCAGCTGAAACATGGTGTGCTCCTGGTTATGTTTTATAAACAAATACAGTTGGCGATGCTATCCAGTTTTGCCAATTTGGTGACTGAGGCTTTACCCTTAGTTTGACACCGGATCATGTTCAAGAAAAACGGCGTGCCCACTTGCGCAGGCACGCCGCTCGTATTCAAAAGAACAAGTCCATCAGTTCTTGTGCAACTCAGCGTTCAATTCGCCCCAGCTCTTGTTGCGCGGTATCGCGTGCAAGGCGCCCGACTGTGAATCGCGGCGGAACAGGATGCCGTTTTTGCCGGACATCTCCTTGGCTTTCATGACCGAGCCGTCGGGCATTTGAACGCGGCTGCCGCCAGTGATGTAGCAACCCGCTTCCACGATGCAGTCGTCGCCCAGCGAAATGCCGATGCCCGCGTTGGCGCCCAGCAAGCAGCGTTTGCCGACCTTGATGACTTCTTTGCCGCCACCCGAGAGGGTGCCCATGATGGAAGCACCGCCGCCGATGTCGCTGGCATCATCGACCACCACGCCTGCGCTGATGCGGCCTTCGACCATGCTGGCGCCCAGTGTGCCCGCATTGAAGTTGCAAAAGCCTTCGTGCATGACGGTGGTGCCGCTGGCCAGGTGCGCACCCAGGCGCACCTGGCCAGCGGCACC
>JAKFXJ010000165.1 GCA_021731425.1 Limnohabitans sp.
CGCCTGCCTATACTTGCGCCATGAACATCGCCGACCTGCGCAAGAGCTACGAAAAAGCCGAGCTCAACGAAAACGCCTCCCACGCTGACCCCTTGCAACAATTTGCGCAATGGCTGCAAGAGGCCATCGCCGCCGAAGTGCCCGAGCCCAACGCCATGACACTGGCCACCGTGGCCAGCAACCTGCGCCCCAGCACTCGGGTGGTGCTGATCAAGGGCTATGACGAGCGCGGCATCGTCTGGTACACCAACTACGACAGCCGCAAGGGTCAGGAGCTGGCGGGCAACCCGTTTGCGGCGCTGCAGTTCCACTGGGTGGAGCTCGAGCGTGTGGTGCGCATTGAAGGCCGTGTGGAGAAAGTCAGCGATGAAGAAAGCGACACCTACTTCCACAGCCGCCCACTGGACTCGCGCATCGGGGCCTGGGCCTCACCACAAAGCCAGGTGATCGATGGCCGCACGGTGTTGGTGACCAACGCCGCCAAATACGCGGCGCAATTCATGCTCAACCCGCCACGCCCGCCGCACTGGGGTGGCTACCGCTTGGTGCCCGACAACTGGCAGTTCTGGCAAGGCCGCAAAAGCCGTTTGCATGACCGACTGCGTTACACCCAAGAGGGCAGCGGCTGGCTGCGTGAGCGCTTGGCGCCCTGAACCCGGTCAATCCGCAGGGCTGAGGGCAGATGCTTCAAACGCCCGATAAGCCGCCATGAATGTGTCGATGTCTTCAAAGTACGGCATGGCCCCGGCCTGCATCACCGTCACCTGCCAGTTGGGGCGATGGCGCACCAAGTCCAGGGCCCGGTAATCGGTGAAGTCACCGCGTGTGCCGTGCACCACCCACACCGGCACGCGCAGACTCTCATAGACGTTGTGCATGTCGGCGCTGAACAAGCCCCCGCTCAAAAACGACAAAGGCGCTTGCTCTGCGTTGGGCACATGGGCCGTGCGCACCGCATAGGCCCACAAGGTTTCGTCAATGTCCTTGCCGCCCCAGGTGCGGCGCAAAAAGTAACGCACCACCGAAGGCCGCGACAACTGCCGAAACAAGAGGCGGCCCCAAGCTGGCCCCGGGCGGCGCAAAAATCGGTCAAAGCCCGCCATGAAAAAAGTGCTGCCCTCGGGCTTGCGCAGCGACTTACCGCCCCGAAACCCGGTGGGGCTGACCAAGGCCAAAGCGGCGAACAACTCAGATGTCTGCTGGGCCACACGGGCCACAAATTCACACGACAAGGACACGCCCACCACCTGCAGCGGCTGGCCCGGGTGCCGCTCGGCCGCCCATTGCGCCACCAACCGGATGGCTTGGCACATGTCACCCACGGTGTAGGCCCGCGGCAAGCGATCCGACAAACCGTAGCCCGGCAAATCGAGGGCGTAGACACTGTGGTCTTGGCACAAGGCCTCAAACAGAGGCCGAACTTCGGCGGCCGATGCCAGCGCATTGATGCTGTGCACCAAGAGCACGGGAGGACCCGAACCCCCTGAATAGACTGCAATGCGCCCACTGTCCCCGCTGAGTGTGTGCAGATCGGCTTGGAGTGCAGGCGGCAGGGGTGTGTTCATGGACCGATGGTAGGGCATGCGCTCAAGACAGCTGCCTTCAAGATCGAATCAAGCCATCAATGGGGCAACACAGCCAGCAAGGCCATCACCAGCGAGATGCCCAGCATGGAAATCAGTGTCGACACGGCCACGGCGGCGGTCACGGTGTCTTCTTCCTTGCGGTAGCGCTGTGAAAACAGGAACACATTGGCCCCAATGGGCAAGGCCGCCGCCACGACCATGACCGACAAATGCATGCCCCGCAGGCCCAGCAACCAACCTACCGCCAGCATCAGCGCCGGGTGCAAAACGGTTTTCACCAGCGAAGGTTTGAGGGCCGATGTGAACTGCCGACCCACTGGCGTTTGCGACAGGGTGATGCCCACCAGCACCAAGGCGATGGGGCCAAAGGCACTGCCCAGCAAGGCCAGGGGACGGTCCACCACGGGGTGCAGTCCCCAGCCAGTTTGGGCATAGGCCAGGCCCAACAAAATGGGCAAAGGCACGGGGTGAATGATGGCGTTGCGCACAGCCGATGACACGGTGCGCCAAATCGGCCGCTGCTCCCCCGACAACACCGCTTGCTCGCGTGCCACCTGCAGCTCCAGCACCAGCGTGGCGGCACTGAGCAAGACCAAGGCATGCAAAGAAATCAGGGTGAACAGCAGCACCTGGCCTTCCTGACCATAGGCCAGACCAATAAGGGGCACACCGATCATGAGCGTGTTGCTGAAAATGCCCGCCAGCGCCAGCACGGACGCCCGGCTGCTGCCGCCATAAGCCCAGAGCATGGCCACAAACAAAATGCCCGCTGCCAAAAAGTACTGCGCCACCGGCTTGAAGTCCAGTTGATCGAGGTGAACGCTGCTCATGCTGCGAAACAGCAAGGCTGGCGTGAGCACCAAAAATACCAGATTGGACAGGTCACGCACCGAGTCCCCCCGCACCAATTTGGCCTTGCCCGCGACAAAACCAATGAAGATGAGCAGCACCACCGGCAAAAGTGATGACAGGACGGGGTGATCGAGGTTCATGGCTGGATTATCCCGGCCTGCCTGAACCAGACTTCAGCGGAAACCACGTAGCGCCGCCACTGGGCGACGCTACTCATGCCATCAGAAAGTGGCCTGAACCCCCAGCTTGAAGCTGCGCCCCGGCAAAGGCGATTTGCCAAATGCGGTGCTGGTCAGGATCGAGCTGGCGCTGTAGGCCAGTTGGTCGGTGAGGTTGTCCAGACGGGCGAACCAGTTGAGCACCGTGGTGTCCAGCTTTTGGCGGTAAGACACACTGGCGTTGACCCAGGTGTAGGCACCCGTGGCCACACTGCCTTCGGGCACACGCTTTTGCGCGGCATGCCAGTCGGCGCCCAGCTTGGCGCTCCAGGGGCCTTGGCCATGCACCAGCGTTGCGCCCACACGCATGGGGGCGATGCGGGGCAAGGGCTCGCCGGTGTTGGTGTTGGTTGCCCGCACGGTGTCGGCACGCCAGTCCAGATCGAGCGTCGAGGTGTTTTGCCACAGACGCTGACGACCGCTGGCCTCCAAGCCTCTGAATTGGGCCTTCACGCCTTGGTAGCGCTGCACGGGCAAATCGTCCTCCACGTCCTGCGTGTTCATCAGGCCGATGTAGTTGGCAAACTGGCTGGCAAAGGCCGTCACATTGGCACTGTTGGGGCCGGACTTCCACTGCACACCCGCATCCAGGCTCTTGGACTTTTCCAGGCCCAATGCTGCGCTGCCGATTTCCCAGGCGTGGGTGGCCAGGTGTGGGCCGTTGGCAAACAACTCGTAGTCTTTGGGGGCGCGCTGCGTCAAGGCCGCATTGCCGGTCAAAGACCATACGGGCGAGAGCTTGAACACCGCCCCACCGGCAACACTGAAGGGGGTGAATTTTTGGGTGCCGATGCCCTCGTCAAAACGGTCCAGCTCGGGGTTGCCCAAGGATCCGACCCGCACCGACTCCCAACGCGCCCCGGCCGTGACTTGGCCCCAGGCGGTGGGCAGCTCTTCGTGCACAAAAAGGGCTTGGCTGCGTGTGCGGCTGAACGGCGCAAAGGCTTCATCGCCCAACGCAGAAAAGCGGCTCGACTCGGTTTGCAGACCCACCACGCCTTGCCACCCCGCCAACGGGCGGTGCCGCGCCTCGATGCGCAGGTCCTGGCCCTTGTTGGCAAACACGGTGCCCGCATCAGCGCCTTCAAACTCGGTGTGCTGGTAGTCGGTGTGGCTCAGGCGGGCTTTGATGCTCTCAAACCAGCCCGGCAGTTGGCGCACTTGGCCTTCAAGCGCGTAGCGGGTGGTCTTCATGCCAATCGTCACCTCGTCTTCGGCCACGGTGCCGTAATCGCTTTGGTAGGTGTTGACCGATGCGCCCAAATAGCCGTGGTCCCAGAAGGTGCTGGCCCCGATGGCCCCACCCCGTGCGGTGCTGGCCGAGTTGCAGATGCGCCGGGCGTTGGCAGGTGCGCCGGGCTTTGTGCAGTCGAGTGCCACCGGCACCCGCACATCGCCGGTGCGGCGGTCAAAACCGTCTAGGTGCAGGGCATAACGTTCGTTGCCCGCCTCCACCAAACCGGCCACGCTGCGTTCGTCATTGCCCGTGCCCGCTTGCAGCTGGGCTTTGCCCAGCACGCCCGAGACTGCTTCTCGCGGGATGCGGTTGTCGATCACGTTGACCACACCGCCCACGGCGCTGCCGCCATAAAGCAAGGCGGCCGGGCCCCGAAGCACTTCCACACGGTCGGTGGACAAGACATCGAGTGGCACCGCGTGGTCGTAGCTGAGCGCCGAAGCATCGAGGCTGGAGGCGCTGTTGTTCAGCACCCGGATGCGGTCGCCATCAAGCCCGCGAATGGTGGGACGGCTGGCGTTGGGGCCAAAGTAGGTGCTGGACACACCGGGCAAACCGTTCAGGGTTTCGCCCAAAGTGCTTTGCCCGCGTTCGAGCAGGTCGGCACGGCCCATGGTGCTCACAGGCACGGTGGTGCTGTCGCGGCCCAGGGGGTTACCGGTGATGACAATTTCAGGGGAAGAACCAGATACGGCGCTCTGCGCCCAGGCGTTTGAAAGAGACAAGGAGGCCAGGCTGGCGCATGCCAGGGCCGAAAGGCGAAAAGAATAGGTCATAAAGCGATGATTTGAAAAACAGGAACAGCCCAGCGCTTTCCGCTCCACACGGAAAGTCAGCCAGACAGGATCAGGGGTTCAAATCAGCGCAGGCGGCGCACGGGCTTGCGCCGGGGACCAAAGGTCTTGGTCCGGATAAAAAGTCGCCCTAAAAATGGGCTGGGCCATGGCCACACTTGGGGCCAGGCCGGGTGGGCAAGGGGTACTCAGCCGTTCAGCTTGCGACAGGTGATCCAGCACACGGCACAGATCGGCGTCGGCTTCATGGCCCAAGGGGTCCGAATGCCCTTCGTGCCGATCTTCGTCGTGCAGATGCACCGCATGCGCAAGAGCCTGCGCGTCATGGTGCCCAGCGGGGGCAGAGATCGCATGCCCTGTCCCTTGCTCAATGCCATGGTCAAGTCCGTGGCCAATGCCGTGCAGCTGCCCCCAAAGAGGGGCCCACAGCAGGGCCACCACCAGCAAGGTGTGCAGCCAAACCGGCAGGCGTGATCGCGGAGAACTCATGAACGGCGAAGTCGACAGCGGCGGATCAGTGAACGTGCTTCATGCCGCAGTATTTGCCCAGCGCGAGGCCCTTGCAGGCGGCTTGCAGCTCCTTGGTGCATTGGTCCGGTTTTTTGCCGGACTCCAGGCATTTGGCAGCCGCCTCGTGGGCTTCGGCCATGGCGCGGTGGCGGGCAATGTCCTGCTCCACCTCTTTCTTGGAGTGTTGGGCCAAGGCCCCCCAGGACAAGCTCATGGCGGCTAGAAAAAAGACAATGTTTTTCATGGGTTTTCTTGAAGTGATTCGCTTTGCAGAGGCGATTTTCCGAGCAGGCATCGACCAATGCCTGCTGCGCCATTGTCACTCACGCACCAAGCGCGAAAACGTCTTTTTGAATTTGCTCACCTTGGGCGCGGCCACAGCCATGCAATAGCCCTGGTAGGGGTTGCGTTCAAAAAAGTCTTGGTGGTAGTCCTCGGCCGCACTGTAATTGTCCAAGGCCAGCACCTCGGTGACGATGGGTTGGCCAAAGGCCCGCGCCGTCGCCAGCTCGGCGATCAGGGCGCGAGCCTCCTCGGCTTGCTCGGGTGTGGTGAAGTAAATGCCGCTGCGGTACTGCGTGCCCACGTCGTTGCCCTGGCGGTTCAAGGTGGTGGGGTCATGGATGACAAAAAAGACTTCCAGCAGCTCGCGGGTGCTCACCTGCGCTGGTTCGTATTCGAGCTTGACCACCTCGTTGTGTCCGGTGCGGCCGGTGCAGACGTCGTCGTAGCTGGGGTTCACGGTCTGGCCGTTGCAGTAGCCTGACTCCACATCGGTCACGCCGCGCACCTTGACGTACACCGCCTCGGTGCACCAAAAGCAGCCGCCGCCTAAAACCAGGGTTTGGGTCATGTGGGTTCCTTGTTTGAGAGGGTTTGAATTATCCGTGGGGCAGCAGCCCGCCCTGCACCGCCTGCACAAAGTCCCCCAGGGCCGTCTGGTCTCGGTCGCTGCGCCACAGGCAACGGGTGTCGTAACGGGCATCGACCGCGTGCAGCGGCACAAACACCGCGCCCGCCAGGGCCGACTGCTGCAGGGCTTGCGGCACCAGCGCCACACCCAGGCCTTGCGAGACCAAGGACACCACACTCAGCCAATGCCGCAACTCGTGCACCACCTGCGGCATCCAGCCGGCCTGTTCGCACAGCACCAAAATGCGTTCGTGGTAATCGGGCGAAACGGTGCGGGACACCACCACCAAGTCTTGCCCGGCCAGTTCATCCAACCCCACACTGGCCGCGCCCGCCAAGGGATGGCTTGCAGGCAAACACGCCACCAAGGGCTGGCTGGCCACCAAAATCTGCTCAAAACCCGGCGGCACCCGGGGCGTGTGCACAAAACCCACATCCAGCCGGTCGCGCAGCAATTCAGACAACTGCTCGGACGAGCTGAGTTCGCGCAATACCAAGCGCAAACGCGGATGGCTGGCCTGAAAACGGCTGAGGATTTGTGGCAGGCCGCAGTACAACATGGTCCCGGCAAAACCGATGTGCAGCTGGCCCGACTGGCCTTCGGCCACATCACGCGCCTCACGCGCTGCGGCGCTGGCTTGCGCCAGCAAAGCCCTGGCCGCCGGCACAAAGGCCTGGCCGGCCGCGGTGAGCTGCACGCCCCGGCTGTTGCGGGTGAACAGCTGCGCCCCCACCGAGGCTTCGAGCTGCTGGATGTTCAGGCTGAGCGGCGGCTGCGAGATGGACAGGCGCTGGGCGGCGCGGCCAAAGTGCAGCTCTTCGGCCAGCATCAGGAAATAGCGCAGGTGACGGAATTCCATGAATTAAAAAAATGTATTGATGAATAGGCAATCAATATTAGACAACTATTCATCTCAGCCTGACAATCGGCTTCAAGATTTTTTTTCACGGAGACACCCCCCATGGCCACCACCAAAAACACCTTCAGCTGGGAAGACCCCTTCAACCTCAGCGCCCAACTGACCGACGACGAGCGCCAGGTGCAAGAAGCGGCCCGCGCCTATTGCCAGGAACGCCTGCTGCCCGGCGTGAAAGACGCGTTCATGAACGAGACTACCGACGTGGCCATCTTCCGTGAAATGGGCGAGCTGGGCCTTTTGGGCGCCACCATCCCCGAGCAATACGGCGGTGCGGGCCTGAA
>JAKFXJ010000334.1 GCA_021731425.1 Limnohabitans sp.
ATACTGCTTGATGGCCGCCACGGCCAGTGCGCCCGCAGGCTCCACGATCGAGCGGGTGTCCACAAACACATCTTTGATGGCCGCGCACACCGCGTCGGTGTCCACCGTCATGTACTCGTCCACCAGGTTGCTGGCCACGCGGAAGGTTTCTTCGCCCACCAACTTCACGGCCGTGCCGTCTGAAAACAGACCCACATCCGCCAAATTCACACGCTGTTTGGCGTTCACCGACTGGATCATGGCGTTGGAGTCGTTCATCTGCACCCCAATGACCTTGACGCCGGGGCGCACCGCCTTGATGTAGTTGGCCACGCCGCTGATCAGGCCGCCGCCGCCAATGGCGACAAACACCGCATCGAGTGGGCCCTGGTGCTGGCTGAGCATTTCCATGGCGATCGTGCCCTGGCCCGCGATCACATCCGGGTCGTCAAAGGGGTGCACAAAGCTCAGGCCCTGTTTTTTTTGCATCGACAGCGAGTGGTTGTAGGCGTCGGAATAGCTGTCACCAAACAGCACCACTTCGCCTCCCAGTCCTTTGACCGCATCGATCTTGACTTGGGGTGTGGTGGTGGGCATGACGATCACGGCACGGGTGCCCAAACGGCTGGCGCTGAGCGCCACACCTTGTGCGTGGTTGCCAGCCGAGGCGCAGATCACGCCTTTTTTGAGCTGCTCAGGGCTCAGGTGCGCCATCTTGTTGTAGGCCCCGCGCAGCTTGAAGCTGTGCACGGGTTGCTGGTCTTCGCGCTTGAGCAGCACCTGGTTGCCCAAGCGGCGCGACAGGTTTTTGGCGGGTTCAAGGGCCGATTCGGTCGCCACGTCATAGACCTTGGCGTTCAGAATCTTGATCAGGTAATCGGCGGGTTGGAGGTCTGGGGTCTTCATGTCCGGTGCAATGGCGGACGTGCCGCATCGCCTAAAAAGTGTGGGCTTGATGATAACGGCCAAAAAAAATGCCCCAAGTCTTACGACTTGGGGCAAATCCACCTTTTCAGAGGGTGGAGGAGACAAGCGGTGCGTGCAAAAAAGCACGCATGTTCGCAATTGTACGGGCGTTTTTGTTGCATCGCAGCAAGTTGACAGTGTCCAAGTGCAAAAACTTGTAAAGTTGATGACCTTTAAAACACCTCCAACCCCTCTGCCTTTGCAGGGATGACACACAAGGAAATTCAGCATGGAATGCACAGTCACCTGGACCGGCGCGGCCGGCACCCGCTCGGGCATGGGCTTTGTGGCCGAAACCGGCTCGGGCCACATCGTCAACATGGATGGTGCCCCGGACGCTGCCAAGCCCGAAAACGGCGGCCAGAACCTTGCTCCGCGCCCCATGGAAATGCTCTTGGCAGGCACAGGCGGCTGCACGGCTTACGACGTGGTGCTGATCCTCAAGCGGGGGCGTCACGATGTGCGCGGCTGCAGCGTCAAGATCAGCAGCGAACGCGCCGAGGTCGACCCCAAAGTCTTCACCCGCATCAATATGCACTTCACCGTCAACGCCAAAGGCGTGCCTGCCAGCGCGGTCGAGCGTGCGATTGCCATGAGCCACGACAAATACTGCTCTGCCAGCATCATGTTGGGCAAAACCGCTGAGATCACGACCAGTTTTGAGGTGGTGGAAGTCGGCTGAATCCGTTACGCTTGGAGCCTATCCTCATTTTGAACGCCATGAGACTCTCTGCCCAATCGCAAGCCATCATTCATCAAGCTGTTTTGCAGCGGTTTGGTGACCGTGCGCAGGTGCGTTTGTTTGGTTCGCGTTTGGATGACACAGTCAAAGGCGGGGACATTGACCTTCACATACGTCTCCATGACGGAGTCGATAACCCCCTTTGGGAAGCCTCTTTGCTATCAGCCCAATTGCAAAGAAAATTGGATGGACGCAAAGTGGATGTGCGCGTGTTGGATGCCTCACACCCCACATTGCCCGTCGATCTGGTGGCGCTTTCGGAAGGGGTTTTGTTGACATGACCTCACCCACTCAAAGCCTGAAAAACAAATTGGCTTCTGGCGACCGCGAACGTTTGTCGGGGTTGCTGAAAACCGCTCAGGCCGAGTTGCTGCATTTGCAGCAAACTGATCAACGTCTTTTTGGCACGCCCTTTGACCCTGAAGGCTTGGTGGTTCAGTTGGCTGACATTGATTTTTCTGAGCGAGTGGATGCATTTGTTGCCCGATTTGGTCGATTGCAAGACTTGTTGGGCGACAAGTTGTTACCCGCTTGGCTAAAAGCCATGGAAGAGAGTGTGGGCGCTGTTCTTGAAAATTTGGACCGTGCTGAGCGCTTGGGGCTGATCGATGGTGCCGACGATTGGCTGGCCGTTCGAAAGCTGCGCAATTTGATGGTGCATGAGTATTTGGACCGCGCTGAAACCTTGCACATGGCCCTGTATGCCGCGCATGCACAGGTTGGCATGCTCGCAAAAACCGTCGAACAATTCAAATTCCGGACGGAAAACTTGTTGACCTGAACGTCAACCCAGTCAATCAGACCCGATGCGCCACAGTGGTCATGACCTTGGCGGCCATTTTCATGACCGACTTGATCGGGCCGGGCAATTCCACGGCGCCGGCTTTCATGGCCATTTGCGCATGGGCCATTTCGTCGGCTTTCATTTGCGAAACGATCGTACGCGACGCCGTGTCTGCCGCAGGCAACAGATCCATATGGCTTTGCAGGTGGGCTTCGACTTGGCGCTCGGTCTCGACCACAAAACCCAGGCTGACTTGGTCGCCGCCCAACTTGCCTGCCGCAAAACCGATGGCGAAGGCACCGGCGTACCAAAGGGGGTTGAGCAAGGAGGGGCGGTCGTTCAGGTCGCTCAGGCGTTGCTGGGTCCAGGCCAGGTGGTCGGTTTCTTCGCGGCTGGCTTCTGCCAGCTGGGCGCGAAGCGCCGGACTTTTGCAGGCCAAAGCTTGCCCCGTGTAGAGGGCTTGGGCACACACCTCACCCACATGGTTGATGCGCATCAGCGCTCCGGCTTGTCGGCGCTCGGCTTCGTTCAGTTGCAACTCGGTCACCCCAGTGGCAGGGTAGGGGCGACTGGCGCGGGGCTCTGCGATCAGGGTTCGCAGGGCGCTGTCGGCGGCCAAAATCAGAGCATTGATCATGTTTCAAGTGTAAACAACCGATGCCTCCGGGGAGAAAAGGTTGACATTGCCCGTGGACGGCTTTGGGTTGTTGAATCTATAACTGTTGATAAATTTGTTTCAAAACAACCGGGAAGTCCTTGTCATGATTGATAAAAATGGGATTTAAACGGTAAAAATGAGGGTAAACACGGGGCGGTGTTGCATGCTTGCAACGAAAAGAATAATTCTTGGTCGAATGTCTTGGCGAACACACAGTCGTCTGGTGGAATACAAACAACTTCCTGATGTGGAGGTTGGCTCAGGGTTTCGAAGGGTGATGATCACCCTCCTGATTCGGGCCCTTGTTTAACCTTGGAGAAACTTGCAATGAAAAAATCTCTGATTGCTCTGGCTGTTTTGGCAGCCTCTGGCACCGCTTTCGCTCAATCCACAGTGACCATGTTTGGTATCGTTGACGCTGCCGTGTCTGTTGCCAAAGGCGACGTCGCTGACAAGACTTCCATGATCAACTCTGGCTACAACAGCAGCCGTTTTGGCGTGCGTGGCGTTGAAGACCTGGGCGGTGGCTTGAAGGCTTCCTTCCACCTGGAAGGCGCTTTGTCTAACGACGACGGCAATGCAACCGGTTTCAACTTCCAGCGCCGTTCGCTGGTGAGCTTGATGGGTGGTTTCGGTCAGATCGACCTGGGCCGTGAGTACACTCCACACTTCTGGAACCACACTGTGTACGATCCGTTCGGCACCAACGGTTCCGGCTCACAAATCGGTTTGAACACCGCTGCTGGTGGCGCCACAACCGTGCGTACCAACAACGCCATCAACTACTACACACCCACAATGGGTGGCTTCAAGCTGCAAGCCCAAATGGCTTTCGGTGAGCAGTCCTCCAATGCTGCCGCTCCTGATGCTGGCAACATGACTTCCTTCCGCGCTTCCTACGACATGGGTAACCTGTCGGCTGCTGTGGCCACTGGCAAGACCAACGTGTCTGCTGGCGTGGACATCACTTCCACCAACTACGGTGCAGCTTACAACTTTGGCGTTGCCAAAGTCATGGGTTCCGTGTTCAAAGACGAGCGCACCGGCGCTGCTGACACCGACGGCTACGTCTTCGGTCTGTTGGCTCCTGTTGGCCCAGGCACCGTCCGTTTTGCCATGTCGCAAACCGAGACTGGCACTGCACAAGCCAAGAAGACTGCCATCGGCTACGTCTACGGTCTGAGCAAGCGCACTGACCTGTACGCTACATACGCCAGCGTGAAAAACAGCGGCGGCGCTTCTGCCAACGCTGGTGGCGCTACTTCCGGCGTGAACGGTTCGTCCACAGCCATGGACTTCGGTGTCAAGCACTCCTTCTAATTCACGGCCGACGCAAGTCGGTTGAGATTAAAAGACTAAAAAACCCACCGTGGCAACACGGTGGGTTTTTTTACGTCTGCTCACTGCTGGGCAATACCTGCCTTTTGAATCACCGCGGACCAGCGCTGAATCTCGGTATCCAGCAGTTGCGCCAGTTGGCCAGGGGTGCTGGATTGGGCTTGCACATTAAAACCGCCCAGGCGCTGCACCATGGCGGGATCGTTCAGCATTTTGACCACTTCGGCATGGAGCCGCTGAACGATGGCAGGTGGTGTTTTGCCAGGCGCAGCCAAGGCGTTCCACGAAGACACGTTGAAGTTGCTCAGGCCGGGCAACTCGCGCACCACAGGCACTTGGGGCTGGTCTTTGGGGCGTTTTGCCCCCATCACGCCCAGCAGGCGCACGGCTTTGGCATTGATTTGGGGTTTGAGCGGGCCCAGAATTTCCACGACCGCATCGACTTGGCCGCCACGCAGGGCGTTGATGACAGCGGGTGTGCCGTTGTAAGGAATGATTTGTGCGATCAGGTTGGCCTGTGTGCGCAGCAACTCGGCAGCCAGGTGTTGGGTGCTGCCGATGTTGATGGTGCCGATGTTGAGTTTGCCCGGGTTGGCGCGGCCAAAGCCGATGAGCTCGGCCAGGCTTTTGTGGGGTGAGGATTCGGGCACCACGATGGCGATGTCAAACAAGCCCAACAAAGACACGGGCGCAAAGTCGGTGCGTGGGTTGAAGGGCAGAGCCTTGAACAGGCCCGCACTCACGGCGGTGCCGTTGGACATGAGCAGCAGGGTGTGGCCGTCGGGATCGGCCTTGGCGACCAACTCGGCCGCAACGATGCCGCCCGCGCCGGGCCGGTTGTCAATGACGACCGCTTGGCCCATGTTGATGGACAGTTGCTGCGCGACGGCCCGTGCGGTCAGGTCGGCCACGCCCCCCGCCCCAAAAGGCACCACGATGCGCAGGGGTTTGGAAGGAAAAGTGGCCTGTGACCAGGCCATGTTGGATAAGCCTGAAGAAAACAAGGCTGCATACATCACATGGCGTCGGCTTAACATGGGCACATTCCGAAAAAAGTTTTGACACGGCATGATAAATCCAAGCATCGCATCGGTTCGTTGGGCACTGCATGCCGCGCTGAGCAGCGTGCTGCTGTTGACAGGTTGCGCCCACTTCGCGGCCCCCTTGCCTGAAGACAAGCCGCCCCAAGTTTTGCGACAGTTGCCTTTGCAGTTCAGTGCGCAAGACAAGTCGCAGTGGCAAACCATGCGCTTGCCAGGTAAGTTGCTTACCGCCTACCGTGTGGCGCCGCAAGGCCCGCGAGACGCCTTGCTGGCCGAAGCCGCATCCTCGGCCAGCATGCTGAGACAAGCCTTGCACATCCACCCCGAGCAATTGGGCGCATTGCAGTTTGACTGGCGAGTGGATCAGCTCATCCCGGGGGCCGACATGCGCCAGCGCGATGCGGAAGATTCGCCGGTGCGCCTCATCATGGTGTTTGAGGGCGATAGGCAACGTTTTTCAGCCAAGAACAACATGCTCAGCGAGTTGACGCTCAGCCTGACGGGTGAGCCACTGCCCTACGCCACACTGATGTACGTGTGGTGCAACGACTGCCCAGCCGAGTCGGTGATCGTCAACCCCAGAACCGACCGCATCCGCAAGCTGGCCGTGGAGTCGGGTGCTGACCGAGTGGGTCAGTGGTTGAATTACCGCCGTGACATTCGGGCTGATTTTAAAAAGGCCTTTGGTGAAGAACCTGGGGCTTTGCTGGGGCTGGCCATCATGACCGACACGGACAACACCCGCAGCACCACGCGTGCTTGGTACGGCACGATCCGTTTGGATTGACTGCACCAGTCCGGTGCGCGACAGCGCAGTTTGGGGAATTCCCTGCCCTGTCCGCGGGCCCGGATGTTGCATACTCATCGACTATCCGCAACTTTTCTCACCGAGGTGTTTTGATGAAGAAGATGACCCCCGCCGCCGTGCTGCCCAGCGCCCTGACCGCTTCTTTGGTTTTGGCTGGTGTGATGACCGCAGGTCTGGTGCAGGCCAAGCCTTTCAAATGGACCAGTGCCAGCGACATCCCAACACTCGACATCCATTCTCAAAACAATGCCTTGGGCAACGGCGTGCACGCCGCGATCTTTGACTCATTGGTCTACTACAACAGCAAGACCTTCAAGATCGAGCCCCGCTTGGCGACCTCTTGGAAGGAAATGTCGCCCACGCAGTACCGCTTCAACCTGCGCAAGGGGGTCAAGTTCAGCGATGGCTCCGCCCTGACGGCTGACGATGTGGTGTTTTCGCTGGACCGTGCCCGCGCCAAAACCTCCAACTTCAACGTCTACACCCAAGGCATGAGCCGCATTGTCAAGGTCGATGCCAACACGGTTGACATCATCTTGAGCGGTCCCAACCCCGTTGTCCTGAACCAGATGACCGAGCTGCGCATCATGAGCAAAGCCTGGGCCGAAAAGAACAAGTCGGTGGAGCCCAAGGATGCCAAGACCAAAGAAGAAAACTTCGCCCA
The DNA here is from genome assembly GCA_021731425.1 of Limnohabitans sp. Classification (GTDB taxonomy): domain Bacteria; phylum Pseudomonadota; class Gammaproteobacteria; order Burkholderiales; family Burkholderiaceae_C; genus Limnohabitans_A. The sequence goes on from JAKFXJ010000334.1 coordinate 6,983, forward strand.
CCGCAACGCCATGGGCAGCGGCCCTTACATGGTCAAAGACTGGCAGCCCGACCAGCGCTTGGTGCTGGTGAAAAACCCTGCATGGTGGGGCTGGTCTGATGCCGCCACCAACGTGACCGAAATCATCTACACCCCCATCAAGAACGAAGCCACACGCGCTGCCGCCTTGTTGTCGGGTGAGATCGACTTTGTGCTGGATCCCAGCCCGCAAGATTTGGGCCGCATGCGCAACAACGCCAACCTGAAGGTGGTCGACGGCATTGAAAACCGCACCATCTTTTTGGGCATGGACC
>JAKFXJ010000038.1 GCA_021731425.1 Limnohabitans sp.
CCCCAGGCCTGGCGACTGAAGTGGCTGGGCATCGTGGGCGTGCTGATGATGGTGGTGGCCTGTCTGTGGTGGTGGGCCGACAGCGAGGACACCCGCCTCCAAAATGTCTGGCAACGCATCAGCCTCAGCATGGGCTGAGCCTCCTCGCCGGCGATGCAGTGGCGTCTGGACTTCACCCCGCAGCCCGCAGATTCGCAGCTTGCCAACACCACAGATCCCGAGCACTTGGTGCGGCAGATTTATGCCCACTTGGGCGAAGGCGAGCGGGCCCAGGCCCTGGCCACAGCCAGTGTGCTGGTGGAGCGGTTCCCCACCTTCCAACTGGGCCAGCTGCTGTACGCCGACTTGCTCAACATCAGCTCATCCAAGCCGGTGGCCTGGCCCGATAACGAAGAGCTCAATGCCCCGTCTTTGCGAAAGCGCCTGGACGAGCTGCTCCTGGAGTCCAAACGCCGACTTCAGCGCGACAGTGCCCAAAGCCTGCAGGGCAAAATCCCGACCGCCCTGACCTACCTGAGCCCGCAGCAGACCTATGTGGCGGCGGTCGACGCCTCGAAGTCGCGGCTTTACTGGTTTGAGAACCGCAGTGGGCCCGATGGGCGTTTGCAGCTGCACCTGGTCAAAGAAACCTACATCTCTGTGGGCATTAACGGGGTGGGCAAGCACAAAGAGGGCGATGGCAAAACGCCTTTGGGGGTTTACTTCATACTGCGCAATTTGCCCGGTGAAGGTCTGCCCGATTTGTTTGGTGTGGGCGCTTTGACGCTGAACTACCCCAATGCGGTGGACCTGATGCGCAAGAAAACAGGCTCGGGCATCTGGCTGCATGGCACGCCCAGCGCCCAATACGCCCGAGCACCCGAGTCCACCGACGGGTGTGTGGTGCTGTCCAACCCCGAAATGCAGCGCTTACTGAAGATGCCCGAGCTGCGCATGACACCAGTGGTCATTGCCGAGCAACTCGAATGGGTGAACGCTGACCAGGCCAAACAGTCGTGGGACGCTTTTAAGCCCACCCTGGACAAGTGGCTGCAAGCCCGCAACGGCCGCGACCCGCAGGCTCTGAAAACCCACTACAGCCTGCGCTACGAACAAGATGGCCAAGGCTTGGAGCAAGTCTGGCCCCGACTGGCCCAAACCACTTTGGGTTACAGCCAAAGCCAGCCGCTGGAGTTGGTGTCGGTTTTGAACTGGAAAGACCAAGAGCACAACATGGTGGTGACCCTGAGAGATCCCAACCAGACCCACCCCCAAGGCGCGTCCTATTTGCGCATGTATTGGCAAAAGGAAAATGGCCAATGGCGGCTGGTGTTTCAAGGGCCGACCTGAGCGTCCTCACGCTTGAACCACGAACGCACCCAACGCAGCCGCATGAACACCGAAATCCCGTTTTTTAATGGCCGCATCGCGCCCGAGGGCGGCAGTTTTGACGCGTGGAAAACGCAAAGCCTGCTCGACTCGCTGGAGCAAGGCGGCCTGCAGTGGCCCAGCTCTTGCCGATCGGGCACATGCCGCACCTGCATCGGCCAGTTGGTCTCGGGCCAGGTGCACTACGAGATGGAATGGCCCGGTCTCACGGCCGAAGAAAAAGCCGAGGGCTGTGTGCTGCCGTGTGTGGCGCGGCCGCTCGGCGATGTGGTGCTGCAAGACCCCTTCGCCTGAGCGTACAGCCAGCGGGCTTTAGCCCTCTTCCAAGCCCAGCTCCTGGATTTTGCGGGTGATGGTGTTGCGGCCAATGCCCAGTTTTTGGGCCGCCTCGATGCGGCGGCCCCGCGTGGTGGCCAGCGCCGCCTGAATGAGGCTGGTTTCGAAACGGCGGGTGAGCGCGTCCCACACATCGGTGCGGCCCGATTTGAGCAAAGCCAAGGCCTCTTGCTCCAAGTCGGCCTCCCAGGGCATGGCCGCTGGGCGAACCACGGGGCTGTCCAGCGGCTGCGCCAAGTTTGGCGCGTGCGCGGCACGGTCGGGGTCCGCCAGATGGCTGGCGTCTGACAGCCCCAGTGGCGCCTCGCCCAAACTTGTGCCTGCACCCGCAGGCGCGGCCACACCCGAGAGCCCCTGCACTTCGGGGGGCAGGTCCTTGACCTCAATCAGCTGGGTGGGCGCCATCACGGTGAGCCAGTGGCAGATGTTTTCAAGCTGGCGCACATTGCCCGGAAACTGGAATTGGCCCAAGCGTTCGAGCGCCGCATCGGCCATCCGTTTGGGCTCTACGCCCAGCTGCTGGGCGCTGCGCTGCAAAAAGTAACGCGCCAGCACGGGCACGTCTTCGCGCCGCTCGCGCAGGGCGGGCAGGCGCAAGCGAATCACATTCAGGCGGTGGAACAAATCCTCGCGGAACGCGCCTTCCTTGACGCGTTGCTCCAAGTCTTGGTGCGTTGCGGCGATCACGCGCACATTGGCTTTGACGGCGCTGTGCCCGCCCACGCGGTAGAAGTGGCCATCCGACAGCACACGCAGCAAACGCGTTTGCAGATCAAACGGCATGTCGCCAATTTCATCGAGGAACAAGGTGCCGCCATCGGCCTGCTCAAAGCGGCCGCGCCTGGAGGCTTGTGCGCCCGTGAAGGCGCCGCGCTCATGGCCAAAGAGTTCGCTCTCAAGCAGGTCTTTGGGAATGGCCGCTGTGTTGATGGCCACAAAGGGCTGCTTGGATCGCGGCGAGTGTTTGTGCAGCGCATGCGCCACCAGCTCTTTGCCGGAACCCGACTCGCCCGTGATGAGCACCGTGACATGGCTTTGCGCCAGGCGGCCAATGCCGCGAAAGACATCTTGCATGGCCGGGGCCTGGCCGAGCATTTCGGGCGCGTCGTCCATTTTTTCTTCGGCCACGTCTTCACGCTGGCTCTCGCCCACGGCGCGGCGGATCAGTTCCACCGCCTTAGGCAAATCAAAGGGCTTGGGCAGGTACTCAAAAGCCCCGCTGGAAAAAGCCGACACGGCGCTGTCCAGATCAGAAAACGCCGTCATGATGATGACCGGCAAACCGGGCATGCGCTGCTTGATGGCGGCGAGCAAATCGAGGCCCGAGCCACCCGGCATGCGGATGTCGCTGACCAAGACCTGCGGGCCATCGCTCTCGCCTTCGGCCTCCAGGGCCTTCATCACCTCGCGGGGGTTGGTGAAGCTGCGCGTGGGCAATCCTTCGCGCAGCAATGCTTTTTCGAGCACAAAGCGAATGGATTGGTCATCGTCTACGATCCAGATCGGCTTCATCAAGGTGGCTCTTTCAGTGGTCATGTGTGAGGCTTCAAGGCAGGGGAATCAAGATCTTGAAGTCCGTACGGCCCGGCTCACTTTCACACTCGATCAGGCCATGGTGTTGTTGCACAAAGGTTTGCGCCAATGTGAGCCCCAGGCCAGAACCACCTTCGCGCCCCGAAATCAACGGGAAGAAAATGCGGTCCTTGATCGAGTCTGGAACACCAGGCCCGTTGTCCATCACATGCAATTCCAATGCCAGGCGATATCGCTGCTTGCCAAATGTGACTTGCCTCAAGATCCGGGTCTTCAGGGTGATCTGCGCATCTCCCTGCGCCACGCGTTCTTGCAGCGCCTGCGCCGCGTTGTGTGCGATGTTGAGCACCGCCTGGATGAGCTGCTCGCGGTCGCCGCGAAACTCGGGGATCGAGATGTCGTAGTCACGCACCACGCGCAGGCCCCGGGGGAACTCAGCAAGGATCAAGGCCCGCACACGTTCACACACCTCGTGGATGTTCACATCGCCCACCACATGCGGCCTGCGGTGCGGCGCAAGCAAGCGGTCCACCAAGGTTTGCAGGCGGTCAGCTTCGTGGATGATGACTTGCGTGTACTCGGTCAGCTCCTTGTCGTTGAGCTCCATCTCCAGCAACTGCGCCGAACCGCGAATGCCGCCCAGCGGGTTTTTGATCTCGTGCGCCAGGTTGCGGATCAGCTCTTTATTGGCCTGGGCCTGGTCCAGCAGGCGCTCCTCGCGCTCTTGCCGGGTTTGCTGCTCCACCGGCAGCAGTTCCACAATCACCTCGTCGGGCAAATCGGTCAGGGCCACGATGACGTGCACGGGCAAAGGCTCGTCGTGGTGCAGGCGGCGCAGCTGGGCTTCGTAGCGCAGGGCGGCAAACTCATTGGACTGCGCCCCAGACAAGGCCAGGATCAGGGGCTGGGGGTCGACAAAGTAGTCTGGCAAATGCGTGTCGTGCAGCGTGCGCCGGGACAGGCCCAAGGCATCTTCGAGCGCGGCATTCACAAAGCGCACACGGCCTTGGCCCTGCATCACGGCCACAGGCGTGGCCAGCAGGTCAAAGGCCTGAAATCGGTTGGGCTGGTTCATGGCATGCGGACGCTGGTGTGCACCGGGCGACGCGACAACTCGCGTTGCAGGCTGTCGATGTCGCGTTCGGTGCGCTCGATGGCCGCCTTCATCTCAGCCACACGGTCCAGGTATTTCTGGTGGTTGCGGGTTTCGGCGGCCCACTTCTCGGGCTCGCCTTGGTTGTAGCTGTGCACCAACTGCGCCAGTTGTGCACGGGCTTTGTCCAGCTCCTGCATCAGGATGGTGCGTGCTTGGCCATCGCGCTCGCTTTGCTGCACATCGGTCAGGCGTGTGGGCACTGCGGGGGTGCGGGGCTGACCTGCAGCGTTGGGGGCAGAGGCCACGGGCTCGGCTGGGGCGCTGCGTGTGGGCACGGCTGAGGCAGTCTGCGGCTGGGGATGCGGCTGAAGCGTGGGGCGGGTGCCGTTGATCACGGTGATGGCCTGCGGGGCCAGCGGCTCGCACAGCGCGGGCTCACGCGGGGCGTTGGTGTATTCCTGGCCGCAGCGGTAAACGGCTTGCTGGGCTTGCGCGGGCTGGCTGCTGAGTACCAGCCCCAAGGCCGACAGCCACAACAAAAAGAGGACGGCCGAAGCCGACGGTAACCATGAAAAAAGGACGGCCGAGGCCGTCCTTGTGGGGCATTGCACAGGTGGGTGTGCAATGGTGCTCATGCTGATTACAGCGAGTAATACATGTCGTATTCGACAGGCGAGACTTCCACGCGGCTGCGGTTGACTTCTTGCATCTTCAAGTCGATGTAAGCGTCGATCCACGAGTCGGTGAACACGCCACCCTTGGTCAAGAAAGCGCGGTCTGCATTCAGTGCGTCCAGAGCTTGGTCCAGGCTGGAGCAAACGGTGGGGACCAATTTGTCTTCTTCTGGAGGCAGGTGGTACAAGTCTTTGGTCGCTGCTTCACCGGGGTGAATCTTGTTTTCCACGCCATCTAAGCCCGCCATCAACAAGGCTGCGAAGCCGAGGTAAGGGTTGCACAATGGATCGGGGAAACGGGCTTCCACACGGCGGCCCTTGTCGCTGGCGACGTTGGGGATGCGGATCGAAGCGGAGCGGTTCTTGGCCGAGTAAGCCAACTTGACCGGTGCTTCGTAGTGAGGAACCAGACGCTTGTAGCTGTTGGTGCCGGGGTTGGTGATCGCGTTCAGGGCACGGGCGTGCTTGATGATGCCGCCGATGTAGAACAAGGCGAATTCAGACAAACCAGCGTAGCCATTGCCTGCGAACAGGTTCTTGCCGTCTTTCCAGATGGACTGGTGCACGTGCATGCCGGAACCGTTGTCACCCGCGTATGGCTTGGGCATGAAGGTGGCGGTTTTGCCATAAGCATTGGCCACGTTGTGGATCACGTACTTTTGCAGCAGTGTCCAGTCAGCACGCTCAACCAAAGTGGAGAAACGTGTGCCGATTTCGCACTGACCAGCACCAGCCACTTCGTGGTGGTGCACTTCGACCGGGATACCCACGGATTCGAGGATCAGCGACATTTCGCTGCGCATGTCGTGTGTGCTGTCGACGGGGGGCACTGGGAAGTAGCCGCCCTTGACGCGGTTGCGGTGGCCTTTGTTGCCGCCGTCCATCTTGGCGCCGCTGTTCCATGGGGCTTCGGCTTCGTCGATGGCGTAGAAAGTGTTGTTCGGCTCGGTGCTCCAACGCACTTCGTCAAACAAGAAGAACTCTGGCTCGGGACCGAAGTAGGCGGTGTCGCCCAGGCCCGATTGCTTGAGGTATGTCTCGGCACGCTTGGCGATCGAACGTGGGTCACGCTCGTAGGCTTTGCCGTCAGTGGGTTCGATCACGTCGCAGATCAGAACCAGGGTGACTTCTTCGAAGAAGGGGTCGATGATGGCGCTGTTGGGATCAGGAATCAACAGCATGTCGGAGGCTTCGATGCCCTTCCAGCCGGCAATCGAAGAGCCGTCAAACGCTTGACCGTCTTCGAACTTGCTTTCGTCAAACTGCGACACGGGCGCAGTGATGTGCTGCCATTTGCCACGGGTATCGGTGAAACGGAAGTCAACGAACTTGACTTCGTTCTCTTTCACCATGTTCATCACGTCTGCGACGGTCTTGGCCATCAAAATCTCCTGAAGGAAAAGGGGTTAAATAGTGGACGCACAACTCTTGCAGTTTCTGTGCCAACCGGCCCAGTCCACCCAAGCTGAACAACCTCAAATTGTGCCTTGAGCTGAGTGGTTTGGGCGCGGGGCGGCAGAAAAAAGCACCTTGCGGTGGATGATCAAGGCCGCTGCACCCGATTCGGTACGCCCCTAGTTGGGGCAATTTTGCACCATTTTGGTGAATTCTAGATCAACGCACCAATTCGGGGCCGTACTCAAGGGGGAAAGCCTGCAGGCCCTGGCGCAAAGCCACATAGGCCGCATCGGCATCGGCAGGCTGGCCTTTGACACCCAACTCGATGTGGCGGCCCCATTGCGGATGGTCCACACTGGGCAGGCTGAACACCTTCACACCCGGGTGCGCGGCTTCGATGGACTCCATCAGTGGCGTCAGGGTGGCTTCCATCGCACCGAGCACAATCACCGACTTTTCAACATAGGCGTCTTGCCGGAAATGGGCGCTGTAGTGGGTGTCGAGCACTGACTCGATCATGGGCCAGGCCATGACTGGGAAGCCAGGCACAAAGTGCACCGCGCTGCCACCCGGGCCACTGCAGCTGAAGCCAGGAATCTTGTTGTAGGGGTTGGGGATGATGGTCGCGCCTTGGGGGAAAGTGCCCATGTTCAGGCGGTGCAGGTTGTCGGCCCGCTCGGGCTCATAGGGCAGGCCTTGCTCTTTGGCCGTGTCTTGGATGCGCTCTTGGATCAGGCGCTTGGCTTCAGGGTGCAAGGCCAGCGGTACCCCCAAGGCCTTGGCGGCGCATTGGCGCGTGTGGTCGTCTGGCGTGGCCCC